>JBFIFO010000006.1:0-49980 GCA_041602815.1 Alphaproteobacteria bacterium
CGGGCGTGCAGCCGGTGACCTCGCCGCCCATCACCCCCGCGATGCCGTGCACGCCGTTGCCATCGGCGATGCAGGTCATGCCGTCGTCGAGCTCGTATTCCTTGCCGTCGAGGGCGAGGATCGTCTCGCCCGACCTGGCGAAGCGCATCGTCAGCGTGCCGCCCTCGAGCTTCGCCGCGTCGAACACGTGCAGCGGCCGGCCGAGATCGAAGGTGACGTAATTGGTGATGTCGACCAGGGCCGAGATCGGGCGCAGGCCGATGGCAATCAGGCGGCGCTGCATCCAGTCCGGGCTCGGGCCGTTCTTCAGACCGCGGAAATAGCGGCCGACCACCATCGGGCAGGCGTCCTCCGCCCCCTTCGGGAAGTCGCGGCGCCATTGGATCGGGCTCTTGAAGGCGCCCGGCACCGGCTCGGCCATGGCCAACGGCTTCAGGGTGCCGATGCCGGAAGCCGCGAGGTCGCGGGCGATACCGCGCACGCCGAGGCAGTCGCCGCGGTTCGGCGTGATGCCGATCTCGATCACCGGATCGTCGAGCCCCATGATTTCCGCGAACGGTGCGCCGACTGGCGCATCCTCCGGCAGCTCGATGATGCCCTGGTGCTCGTCCGACAACCCCATCTCGCGCTCGGAGCACAGCATGCCGTTCGACTCCTCGCCGCGGATCACTCCCTTCTTCAGGTCCATGCCGGTGCCCGGGATATGCGTTCCGGCCGGCGCGAACACGCCCTTCATGCCGGTGCGCGCGTTCGGCGCGCCGCACACCACCTGGACCTTTTCGGTGCCGGTGTCGACGATGCACAGGCTCAGCTTGTCGGCGTTGGGGTGCTTCTTCGCCTCGACCACGTAGCCGACGGTGAACGCCTTGAGGTCCTTCGCCGGGTCGTGCACGCCCTCGACCTCGAGGCCGAGGGCGGTCAGCGCGTCGGCGATCTGGTCGAGCGGTGCCTCGGTCTCGAGGTGATCCTTCAGCCACGACAGGGTGAACTTCACGGCGTCAGCCCCCGGATCAGCGTCGGCACCTCCAGCGGCACGAAGCCGTAATGCTTCAGCCAGCGCAGGTCGGCGTCGAAGAAGGTGCGCAAATCGGGGATGCCGTATTTCAGCATGGCGATGCGCTCGATCCCCATTCCGAAGGCGAAGCCCTGGTATTCGCCGGGGTCGATGCCGCAGGCTGCCAGCACGTTGGGATGCACCATGCCGCAGCCGAGGATCTCCAGCCAGTCGTCGAAGTCGCCGATCCGCAGCTCGCCGCCCTCGCGCGAACAGCCGATGTCCATCTCGGCCGACGGCTCGGTGAACGGGAAATGGCTGGGCCGGAAGCGGACGGGCACGTCCGGCACCTCGAAATAGGCGCGCACGAACTCGATCAGGCAGCCCTTCAGATGCCCCATATGGGTGCTCTTGTCGACGATCAGGCCCTCGACCTGGTGGAACATCGGGGTGTGCGTCATGTCGCTGTCGCAGCGATAGGTGCGGCCCGGCGCGATGATCCGCAGCGGCAGGCCGGAACCGGCGGACGACTTGCCTTTCTGCCCCATCGCCGCCTGCATGGCGCGGATCTGCACCGGCGAGGTGTGGGTGCGCAGCACCATGCGGCTGCCGTCGTCCTTCTCGCGCAGATAGAAGGTATCGAACATCTGCCGCGCCGGATGCTCGGGCGGGATGTTGAGGGCGGTGAAGTTGTGGAAGTCGTCCTCGATGTCGGGCCCTTCGGCGATCGCGTAGCCCATCTCGCCGAAGACGGCGACGACCTCGTCCATCGTCTGGCTGATCGGGTGCAGCCGTCCGTCCGGCTGCGGCCGCGCCGGAAGGGTCACGTCGACGGATTCCGCGGCGAGCCTGGCGTCGAGCTCGGCCTCCTGCAGCACCGTCCTGCGGGCGTCCATCGCTTCGGACACGACGGTCTTCAGGGCATTGACGGCCTGTCCGCGCTCCCGCCGCTGGTCCGGTTCGATCTGGCCGAGACCCTTCAGGAGGTCGGTGATCCGCCCTTTCTTGCCCAGCAACGAGACACGCAGATCCTCGAGCGCCGCCAACGAATCCGCCGATTCGACGGCCGCCAGCATCTCGTCGCGCATTGACTCCAGGTCTTTCATCGGGTCTCCGCCGCCCCGTCCCTGGCGGCGCTCCGCCCTTTCTCCCCTACTTCGCGGCGGCGGCCAGCGCGTCGCGCGCCTGGCCGACCAGGGCCTCGAACGCGGCCGGCTCGCTGACCGCGAGCTCCGCCAGGATCTTGCGGTCGAGATCGATCTCCGCCTTCTTCAGGCCGTTGATGAACTGCGAATAGGTCATGCCGTGCTGCCGCACGCCGGCATTGATGCGCTGGATCCACAGGCCGCGGAAATCGCGCTTGCGCGTGCGGCGGTCGCGGTAGGCGTATTGCAGGTTCTTCTCGACCCTCTGGATCGCGGCGCGGAAGGTGTTCTTCGCGCGGCCCCGCGCACCCTTGGCCAGCTTGATGACTTTCTTGTGACGGGCGTGCGTGGTGACGCCCCGCTTGACGCGTGCCATGATACGGACTCCTCGAGGGCTCAGGCGTTGGGCAGATAATTGCGTTTGACGACTTTTGCGTCGCACGCGGCCATGATCTGCGTGCCGCGGTTGGTCCGCTTCATCTTCTGGGAGCGCCGGCGCAGCATATGGCTGAGGCCCGCGCTGTTGAACCGCACCTTACCCTTGGCGGTCAGGCGGAAGCGCTTCTTCGCGCTGCTTTTCGTCTTCATCTTGGGCATTTGATGTCCTTTCGTGTTTTCTGGCGGCCGGGCATACCCATGAGGCCCGGGCGCGCCGTCGGGGCGCGGGAACCTGCCGCGCCGGGCGAGCTTATAAACGCAGACGCGTTGCGATGCAAGGGGCCGGGTGTCGGTGCGCGGCCTTCGGCGGGCGACGGCCACATCGTCCGGCCATTGGCCACAGGCACATCTTTCGTCAACTCAAGGTTCGCCGCCGCGGAACGGATCGCCCGGCGTTGCCGGCACCATGCGCCTCGACGTCGATTTCATTTGATAATCGGCCTGGGATGCACCACGTTATGACGATCGGTTTTATCGGTCTTGGCGTATCCCACTGAACGCCCCTCGCGATTGGCGGCGCTACCCCTCGACATCATGGAACCAGCACCCCCGAAGGCGCGGGCCGTTGTGCACAGCGTCGGCATATCTCGTGAAAGGATTCTTCTATGGCTAAAGGAACCGTGAAGTGGTTCAACGCCGCAAAGGGCTATGGCTTCATCGAACCCAGTGACGGCTCGAAGGACGTGTTCGTCCACATTTCCGCCGTCCAGCGGGCTGGCTTGCCTGGCCTCACGGAAGGCCAGACGGTCTCGTACGACGTCGTACCGGGCCAGAACGGCAAGAGCTCGGCCGAGAATATCTCTGTCTGACCGGCTGGATTGCAGGGCGCACATGCGCCTGCCATGAAATCCCGACCGCGTGGCCTGGCCTTGCCGGTTTCCGCCGCGTTCGGTTTGGCGCCAACGCAGAGTTCGCCCCAGCAGGAAGGAGCTTTATGCCTCGCAAACCAAACTATAAGTTCGAGCGTCGCGAGCGTGAGCGCGTCAAGGCCGCAAAAAAGGCGGCAAAGGCCGCAAAGGCCCAGGAAAAGAAAGAAATGTCGGGTGCAATCAGTACCGATGAAGACTGGCTGACGCCTCTTAACCGCGGCCTGCCGCCAGAGAGCGACTAACCGGCGCTATCGGGCAATGCGTCTCGGGCGTCGCGGCCAGCGGTGTTGTGAGGCCGTTCGCCCGCGAGATACGGATGGCGCGCGCCTCAGGCAGCCCGAACCTCCCTCAGCGAAGAACCCCATGCTCCAAGTCAATCCTCGCGGTGCACCGCCCGGATAACGTAGCCTCCGGAACGATCATCGGATTCGAGATCCAGGAAGCCGCGGCCCTCCGCCTCCTTCAACAGTTCGCTGAACGAGCGGAAGCCGTAGAAGCTCTCATTGAATCCGGGACGGCGGCGCTTCAAGGTTTGCTTGACCATCGAGCCCCACAACGGGTCCTCACGCTCGGCCAGGAGCGCTTCCGCCGTCTCCACGACCAGGTAGATACCTTCGTCCTGCCTGTCCGCGTTCTGGGCAGCCGCCTCCGTGTCCGGCTTCTTTTCGGCAGGCGCCGCCACCTTGGCCCGCTTCTTCTCGGCCCCGGTCAACTTCTTTGCCCGGCGCCGGCGGCGTGACGTTGTCGAATCGCTGGCTCGGATGAGGTCATCGTAAAAGATGAACTCATCGCAATTGCTCATCAGGAGATCCGAGGTGCTGTTCTTTACGCCGACGCCGATCACCATCTTCGCGTTCTCACGCAGCTTGCTGACGAGTGGCGAGAAGTCAGAGTCGCCGCTGATGATCACGAACGTGTCGATATGTTCCTTGGTGTAGCAGAGATCCAGTGCGTCGACGACCATGCGAATATCGGCAGAGTTCTTGCCGGACTGTCGCGTGTGCGGGATCTCGATCAGCTCGAAGGCCGCTTCATGCATGGTGGGCTTGTACTCCTTGTAGCGATCCCAGTCGCAATACGCTTTCTTGACAACGATGCTGCCTTTCAACAGCAGCCGTTCAAGCACCAGCCGCATGTCGAACTTCGGAATTTTCGCGTCGCGCACACCGAGTGCGACGTTCTCGAAGTCGCAAAACAAAGCCAGATTGTAATTGAGGTCCGTGGTTGTCATTTGGATCCCTGTGCGATTGATATGGGACGACTGCGATGGACCGGGAATAATTCTATCGCACGCTGTCGCATCTTTGTCTGGCATTTCGGCGCCGCCGCGGCTAGCGCGCTTCCCAGTTTCCTTCTCAGATGTGCCGCCCGAGCTGTCGGCGGTCGCCGCTCCCGACTTCGCGCCTGCATACGGTCGTCGATCAGGATCGCGCCTCGCGAAAGCTCACCAGCTTGCGTTTGTCCTCGTCCCAGAGGGCCAGCCACACGCCCTTCAGGCTCCCGCGCAGCGTCAGGCGGTTGATGGCTTTCAGTTGCGGGCTCGCCTCGAGACATTCCTGGAGCCGATAATTGGGAATGCGACTGCACAGGTGATGGACGTGGTGGAACCCGATATTGCCGGAGAACCACTGCAAAATCCTCGGCAATGCATAGTTGGAGCTGTTACGGAGTGCCGCGACGTGGAAATCCCAGTCTTCACTCCGGTCCCACTGGACGTTTTCGAACTGATGCTGGATGTAAAACAACCACCCGGCTGCCCATGTCGCCAGGATCATGACCGGGAGGAACAGAAGCAGAAATGTCTTGAGCCCGACCACTGCGATCAGAAGGCCGTAGCCGATCAGCATTGCGAGGTTATGCGACAGGATGCTTCGCCAGATGTCACGACACGGCAGCGGTGCGAAGAAGGGAACGCGATGGCGCAGGATAAAGAGATAGGGTGGACCGATAACGAGAACGACCAGCGGACTGCGATACAGGCGATAGAGAAGGCGCCGGTATCCTGGCAGTGCCGCGTATTCACGGACAGTCAGCGTATCGACGTCGCCGACCCCGCGCCGGCCGAGGTCCCCGGCGGCTGAATGATGGATGGCATGGGACCTGCGCCAGTAGCCGTAGGGCGTCAGCGTGAGGATGCTGATCAGACGGCCCAGCGTGTCGTTGGCCCGGCGGGACCGGAAGAAGGATCCGTGCCCGCAGTCATGCTGGATGATGAACAGCCGCACCAGCAGCCCCGCCGCCGGGAGGGCGAGTAGCAAGGCGATCGGGTAGCCGTGACGAAGACCGGTCCAGATCGCCGCGAACAGGAGGAAGAACGGGACTGCGGTGTTGAGCAGCTGAACGATGCTGCGCTTCGTGACCGCACCCTTGTAGGCGGCGCAATGATCCAGCAGACGCCGCGCGTCCGATGCATCGACGCAGGGCAAGGCGTCAGCCTTGGCTGCACCGGCGGCCGAGCTGTCGATTTCCAATACCCGGAAATCCTATTGCGGCCTGTCCGGCAATCGTCGGACAGGCCGCAACGCACCGTCAGTCTTCGGCGACCAGGTTTTCGGCCGATGCCTTGCCGTTCCGGCCGGGCACGAGCTCGTACGAGACCTTTTGTCCCTCGCGGAGCGTATGCATGCCGGCCCGCTCGACGGCGGAGATATGGACAAATGCGTCGCTTGAGCCGTCAGCAGGCTCGATAAAGCCAAACCCCTTGGTGGGATTGAACCATTTTACTGTTCCAGTAGTCATCGCTTCTTCCTTAACATCGTGGATTATGGACCCCACCCGTGGTGACGTCCGGTTTGGTACTTACGTTCACAATGTCAGGAGGTAGCAAGGGCAGCCGTGCGGCGGCTGATCGAGTTACGCAGGACGACTGTGCAACGTGTACACCGTATATGGGGTCGGGATGGCATAAAGCAAGCAAATCGGTTCACGCGCCCCAAAATTTGCCGTGGCCGTGCTGGACGGTGCGCACTTTCGCCTGGACGCCGGCAGCGCACAGGGACGCATCAAGGGGCAGTTCGCATTGTTGGAGCCGGTTCCCAGGCGCTGGTTCCATAATGAAGGGCCCCTCGCGTTTGCGGGCCGTAACTGGATTATCGTTAAAGGCATGAGCGAACCGGTTGTTCAAGACACGCGATGCCGGGCTTGGTCCTCACGGAGGCAACAGCTCGAGGCAGCGAGAAGCGAATGCCGACTTCTGGCTATTGCCGGCGGTTGGGGCCTGCACTCGCGATTGCCAGCTTTCGAGCGATATGGCTACGTCAGTGTCGGCCATGCGCCTTCAGCGCGTCCGCATTCAAGTCGAAACCGCACAAGGCGCCGGCGCGATGGCCGCCGGTGACGCCCCTGGAAACAAGACGGCGCAGGACCGACCCGCCGCTTGCGATTGCCGACTCCGGACCCGCTACCTCGCCGGAGCCAGCACCATGATCATCTGCCGGCCTTCCATGGTCGGCTCGTGCTCGACCTTGGCCTCGGCCTCGGTCTCCTCGCGCACCCGCCGCAGCAGGGTCATGCCGAGCTCCTGATGCGCCATCTCGCGGCCGCGGAAGCGGATGGTCACCTTGACCTTGTTGCCTTCGCCGATGAACTTGTGCACCGCTTTCATCTTCACATCGTAGTCGTGGACATCGATGTTGGGGCGCATCTTGATTTCCTTGACCTCAATGGTCTTCTGCTTCTTGCGGGCCTCGCTCTTCTTTTTCTGTTCCTGGTATTTGAGCTTGCCCAGATCCTGGACCTTGCAGACCGGCGGGTCCGCATTCGGCGACACCTCGACAAGGTCGAGGCCGGCCCGATCCGCGCGGTCGAGCGCCTCTTCGAGGGGCACGACGCCAACCATCGTGCCGTCCGCATCGACGAGGCGGACCGGGTCGGCGGTGATCATTTCATTGGCGCGCGGCCCCTCACGGACGGGCGCTGCAACGCTTCTTGGTGGCCTGGCTATAGAATCCTCCTCGGTCTCTTTGACAAAAATACGATGTTTCCTGGACCGACGCCGCCCTACCGCCGGCGGTCCGGCGGCGCCGATTCCGCGGTAAGTGTATGTAACGCCTCGTCCAGCGCAAGAATTTCCTGATCCTTGCCGCCGAGACGCCGCAGGGCGACCGTGCCGTCGGCGGCCTCGCGGGCGCCGACGACCAGCATGACCGGCACCTTGGCGACGCTGTGCTCGCGGACCTTGTAATTGATCTTTTCCGGGCGGGTGTCGAGCTCGACCCGCAGTCCGCCGTCGCGCAGCGTCCGGAACACGCGCCCCGCGTAGTCGTCGGCATCGTTGGTGATGGTGGCGACGGCCGCCTGCACCGGCGCCAGCCACAGCGGGAAGCGCCCGGCATACTGCTCGATGAGCACCCCGATGAAGCGCTCGAACGAGCCGAGAATCGCCCGGTGCAGCATGACCGGCCGGTGCTTGGCGCCGTCCTCGGCAACGTAAGCCGCATCGAGCCGCTCCGGCAGCACGAAATCGACCTGCAGCGTGCCGCACTGCCAGTCCCGGCCGATGGTGTCCTTGAGGACGAATTCCAGCTTCGGGCCGTAGAACGCGCCCTCGCCCGGGTTCAGCGTGTAGTCAAGCCCGGCGGCCTTGGTCGCCTCGAGAAGGGCCGCTTCGGCCCGGTCCCAGACCGCGTCCTCGCCGGCCCGCACCGGCGGCCGATCGGAGAATTTGACCGTCACCTCCTCGAACCCGAAGTCGCGGTAGATCGACATCAGCAGGTCGCAGAACTCCTCGGTCTCGGAGGTGATCTGGTCCTCGGTGCAGAAGATGTGGGCGTCGTCCTGGGTGAACGCGCGCACCCGCATCAGGCCGTGCAATGCGCCGGACGGCTCGTTGCGGTGGCACGAGCCGAACTCGGCCATGCGGACCGGCAGGTCACGGTAGCTCTTGATGCCCTGGCGGAAGATCTGGACGTGTCCCGGACAGTTCATCGGCTTCAGCGCGAGCATCTTGCGGTTGCCGGCGCCGGCGGTGTCGGACTCGTCGACCTCGGCAATGAACATGTCGTCGCGGAACTTCTCCCAGTGGCCCGACTTCTCCCACAGCGCCCGGTCGATCAGCTGCGGCGTCTTCACCTCGATGTAACCGGTCGCCTCGAGCCGGCGGCGCATGTAGTCCTGGCACACGCGGTACAGGGTCCAGCCCTTCTCGTGCCAGAAGATGCTTCCGGCCGCTTCCTCCTGGATGTGGAACAGGCCCATCTCGCGGCCGAGCCTGCGATGATCGCGCTTTTCCGCCTCTTCCAGCCGGTGCAGGTAGGCCTTCAGCTCCTTCTCGTCGCGCCATGCGGTGCCGTAGATGCGCTGCAGCTGGGTGTTGCGCGCATCGCCGCGCCAGTAGGCGCCGGCCAGCTTCATCAGCTTGAACGCCTTGCCCAGCCTGCCGGTCGACGGCAGGTGCGGTCCGGTGCACAGGTCGAGCCAGTCGCCCTGCCGGTAGATCGAGATGTCCTCTTCGCGCGGCAGCGTCTCGATATGTTCGGCCTTGAAGTGCTCGCCCTTGTCCGAGAAATAGCGGATCGCCTCGTCGCGCTCCCAGACCTCGCGCGTGATCGGCTCGTCGCGGGCGACGATCTCGTGCATGCGCGTCTCGATGCGCTGAAGGTCGTCCGGCGTGAACGGCTCCTCGCGATAGAAATCGTAGTAGAATCCATCCTCGATCGCCGGCCCGAACGTCACCTGGGTGTCGGGCCACAGCTCCTGCACCGCCTCCGCCATCACGTGGGCGGCGTCGTGGCGCAGCAGCTCCAGCGCCGCCGCATGATCGCGGGTGACGATCTCGACGCGGGCATCCCTGTCGATGACGTGGGCGAGATCCTTCATCTCGCCGTCGACGATCAGCGCCAGCGCCGCCTTGGCTAGGCCCGGCCCGATCGAAGCGGCCAGCGCGGCCCCGTCGACCGGTGCCTCGAACTGGCGGACGCTGCCGTCCGGAAGCGTGATGCCTACCATTGATAAAGCATCGACGGGATCGATCCAAGAAAGTGAGGGCGGCCATCGGCCGCTCGTTGCGCCCTGATCTAGCGCAAGCGCAAGGCTGCCGCAACCTCGGTGACCGGCAATTCGGCAAGATTCTCCTTGCGGACCATGACCACATAGCGTCCGCGCGGCGCATCGCGGTCGCGCTCGACCGCCGGCGCCGTCAGCACCACGGACGGGCAGCCGACCGCCGCGATCAGGTGCATGATGCCGCTGTGGTTGCCGATCGCGACGCTGGCACGCCGGGCCAGCGCCGCGACGTCGAACGGCGTGGTCTTCGCCGTCAGGTCCATGGCCTCCGGCGAGGCGGCGGCGATCATCTGGTTGTCCCGCGCCTCCGGCCGGGTGCCGATGATGACGGGCCGGCGGCCCTCGATGGCGATGCGCCGGGCCAGCTCGGCGAACGCGGCCACCGGCCAGCACTGCGCGCTGTCCGGCGCGATGCGGCCGGGGGCGATCAGCACGAAGCCGTCCTGCAGCCCGTAGCGACCGGCGAAATCCCGGGTCAGCCAGGACAGGTCCGGCTGCGGAAGCTCGGCGATCCCGGCCTCGGTTAGCTGGCTCTCCGTGCGCTCGACATAGTGCTCGCGCGCCGGGCCGGCGCCGCGGGCCAGGCCGAAGAACCCGGCCCTGCCGCGCGACCATTCCGCCTTCGGGCCCCAGAAATCGCGCATCCAGAAGCGGTAGCGCGCGGTCCGCGCGGTGTTGTCGAGGTCGTAGACGCGGTCCAGCCCGGCGCGGCGCAGGCGGCGCACCAGCCTCAGCACCTTGCCGACCCGCGCCCAGCGCGGCGCGCCGTCGTCCCAGACCTCGTCGAACCAGCCGCTCTTGCGCGCCAGCTCGGCGAACCGGCGCGTCGTCAGCAGTATGATGTGGGCGCTGGTGTGGTGGTGGCGGATCGCATCGAACGCCCCGAACGCCAGTACGAATTCCGCGAAATCGCCCAGCTTGACGACCAGAACGCGGCGGGCAGGCCCGGCGTTCATCCCGAATCGCCGGCCCCGACCGGCGTCCGGTGCAGCAGCTCGCGATAGACGTTGAGCGTCGCCGCACACATCTTCGCCGTCGTGAAGCTCGACCGGATCCGACCGATCGCCCGGATGGCCAGCGCCTCGCGGGCCGCGGTGTCGAGGGCGAGCGCCTTGTCGAGGGCGGCGGCAAGGGCGACGGGATCCTCCGGCGGCACCAGCCAGCCCGTTACATCCTCCTCGACGATTTCCGGCGCGGCGCCGTGGCGCGGCGCGATCACCGGCTTGCCGATCGCCTGCGCTTCGGCGACCACGCGACCGAAGGCCTCCGGCTCGGTTGAGGCGGAGACGACGACGTCGGCGATCTTGTACGCCGCCGCCATGTCGCGGCAGGTGCCGACCAGGTGCACCATGCTCTGCAGGCCGAGCCTGTGCACCAGCCCTTCGAGCTCGCGGCGATAGCCCTCGCGCCCGTCGCCGACGATGAGGCAGCGGAGCTGCCGGTCCTTCATCCGCGCCAGCGCCTCCAGCAGCACGCGGTGCCCCTTCCAGCGGGTCAGCCGGCCGGGCAGCATGACGACCGGCACGCCGTCCGGCAGGCGCCACTGCTCGGCAAGCTGGATGACCCGCGCCGCGGTGACCTTCTCGGGATCGAAGATCTCGGTGTTGACGCCGCGGTGGATCAGGCGGATCGCCGCGGAGTCCACCTTCTTGTAATTGTCGAGGATATACCTGCGGATGAACTCCGATATGGCGATCACCCGCTCGCCGCGGGTCATTACCGAATTGTACAGCCGCTTGAACGGCAGCCCGAAACCATAGGGCCCGTGCACGGTGGTCACGAAATGCACCCCGGTCCGCCGGGTCGCGAGCAGGGCGCTCCAGGCCGGTGCCCGGCTACGCGCGTGGACGACGTCGACGCCGAACTCGCGGATGATCCATGCCAGGCGCCCGGCGTTCCGGTGAATGACGAACGGGCTTTTCGACTGCACGGGCATTTCGATGTGCCGCCCGCCGACGCGCGTCAGCTCGTGCACCATCGGCCCGCCGCTGGATGCGACGAGCGGGGTCCACCCGGCCTCGGCCAGCGCCGCGGCCATCTCCACCGTGCCGCGTTCGACGCCGCCGCCGACCAGCGACGGCAGCACCTGCAGCACGACAGGCGCAACGGACACGCGGGTGCTTTCCGAAAATGCCATGTTTCGCTTATTCTCCCGGAGCACGCGCGCCCCGCCTTTCGATCGGACATACCAAGTGGACACGCCAATTTCAATCCTGGTCGCGCCCGACGGCGCCCGCATCGCCTGCCGCCGACGCGATGGAAAACCGCCCGGGGTCATGTTGTGCGGCGGCTTCCGCTCGGACATGGCGGGGACCAAGGCGGTCGCCCTCGACGCCTGGGCCGAGCTCGCCGGGCATCTGTTCGTCCGTTTCGACTATCGCGGGCATGGCGAATCGTCGGGCGACTTCATCGACGGCACGGTCGGGCTGTGGCGCAACGATGCGCTGCTGGTGCTGGACGCGGCGGGCGACGGGCCGATGGTCCTCGTCGGCTCCTCGATGGGGGCGTGGATCGCGCTGCTCGTCGCCCTGGCGCGCCCGGACCGGGTCCGCGGGCTGGTGCTGGTGGCGCCGGCGGTGGACTTCACCGAGGCGCTGCTATGGCAGCGGCTGCCCGAAGACGCGCGCGCCGCCCTGGCACGCGACGGCGTGTGGCTGCGCCCGTCGGACTACAGCGACGAGCCCGACCGGATCACGAGCCGGCTGATCGAGGAGGGCCGCCGGCACCTGCTGCTCGACAGCGCGATCCCCTTCGAAGGTTCGGTGCGCATCCTGCACGGGCTCGCCGACGAGACGGTGCCGTGGCAACACGGGCTGCGCACGGCGGAAGCCATGTCGTCGCGGGACGTGACCGTGACCCTGGTCAAGGGCGGCGACCACCGGCTGTCCGATCCTGCGAACCTCGCCCGGCTGACCGCCGCTGTTGCCGAGCTTGCCGCTACAACAGCCCCTTGAGCCCTTCGCGATAGGTCGGCCATCTGAGGGTCACGCCGAGCTCGTCCTTGATGCGCCGGTTCGAGACCCGCTTGCTCTCGCCATAAAAGCTGCGCGCCATCGGCGACAGGCTGTCCTTGACCGACTCGAACTCCTCGACCGGCGGCGGCTCGACACCCAGCAGCGCGCAGGCGTGGGCGATGACCTCGTCGGGCGGAGCCGGCTCGTCGTCGGACAGGTTATAGGCGGCGCCCGGGTTCGGCCGCGCGATGGAGGCGCGCAGCACCTGCACGATATCGTCCCGGTGAATCCGCCCGAACACCTGACCCGGCCGGCGGATGCGCCGGGCGCCGCCCTGCCGCACCGTCTCCAGCGCGTTGCGGCCCGGCCCGTAGATGCCGGCGAGGCGGAACAGATGCACCGGCACCCCGTGGCCGCGCCACAGCGCCAGCCAGCCATCCTCGGCGGCGACCCGGCGCAGGCCGCGCTGCGAGACGGCGCGGCGCTCGGAGGATTCGTCGACCGCGCCGCCCTGGCGATCGCCGTACACGCCGGTGGTGGAAAGATAGCCGGCCCAGGCGAG
The DNA here is from genome assembly GCA_041602815.1 of Alphaproteobacteria bacterium. Classification (GTDB taxonomy): domain Bacteria; phylum Pseudomonadota; class Alphaproteobacteria; order UBA8366; family JADFVY01. The sequence goes on from JBFIFO010000006.1 coordinate 12,966, forward strand.
ATCCTTCAGCCGTGCGATGTCGGCACCATGGTGCTCGAGAACGGGATCGCCCGCCGCGTCGGGCGGGACGGAGGAGAGAAGATGCGTCGTGCCGGCGAGCGCCGCCGCCGGGTCATCCAGCGGCCGCTCCGAGTCGAACGGGTACAGCGCCCAGCCGCGCGCCGCGAGGTCGGCACGGGCGGCAGGGTCGCGCACCGTGCCAGCCACGACCCAGCCTTCGTCCTGAAGATCGGCCGCCAGGGCCTGAGCCGAATAACCCATCCCGAAACAGAACAGTCGGTTCGTCATCGCGTCCCACCTTGCGATTCGCGCTGTCTGCACGTTGGCATGACCGGCGGGTCGGCCGCTGCAGGAATCGGCCGGGTCATTCCGCCCTGCCCGCAGCGGCAGCGTGGCCGGTCGCGCTCTGCGCCTCGATGAAGATGCGGGTGACCTCTGGGTAGGCCTCCTTGATCTCGCGCTCCAGCTTCGAGACCGTCCGCTCCACATCGTCGGCCGACAGCCCCTCGGTGAAATCGATACTGAGGTTCGCCAGCACGTCGGTCGGGCCGAGATGCATCGTCAGGACCTCGTTGATCGACTTGATCCCCGCCTGCACGCCGATGATCTTGCGGATGCCTTCGACCACCGGCTTGCCGGCACCCTCGCCGATCAGCAGCCCCTTGCATTCATAGGCGAGCAACGCCGCGGTAATGGCCAGAATACAGCCGATGGCGATGGCGGCGACGCCGTCGAGCACCGGCATGTCGAACGCCTGCGCCGCGGCGATGCCGACCATCGCGACGATCAACCCGAGCATGGCGGCGGAATCCTCGAACAGCACGGTGAACACGGTCGGATCCTTGCTCAGCCGGATCGCCTTGACCCAGGTCCGCCGGCCGCGCACGCGGTTGAATTCGCGGAACGCGACCCACCAGGCGACGCCCTCGAACACCATCGCCATCGCCAGGACCACGTAGTTGATATACGGGGCGGTGATCGGGTGCGGCCGCAACACCCGCTGGACGCCCTCGTAGATCGAGACGCCCGCGCCGACCCCGAAAATCAGGATCGCCACCACGAACGCCCAGAAATACAGCTCCATGCCGTAGCCGAAGGGATGGCTCTCGTCGGCCGGCTGCTTAGCCCGCTTGATGCCGTAGAGAAGCAGCCACTGGTTGCCGCTGTCGACCACCGAGTGCACGGCCTCGCTGAACATCGCGGAGGAGCCGGTGGCGAAGCCCGCCGCGAACTTGGTCACCGCGATCAGCGAATTGCCCACCAGGGCGGCGTAGATGACTTTCTTCGATCCTGAACTGGCCATGATGTCTCCTGGCGAGAGGGTTACGGCGGACGGCCGCGGGTCCGGTGCGCCCTCCTCACCTCGCGGCAATCGGGGAACGGTCGTTCACCTGGCTGAGGGCGTCGCGGTCATCGGACGACACGCTAGAAATCGAGATTTGCATAATGATTCGGCGGCGGACAGCCGGGAATCGCGTCGGCGAGCAACGGGCGGAAGGCGGGGCGCGATTTGACCCGCGCGTACCAGTCGCGTGCTGCCTCGTGCTCGTCCCACGGCACGTCGCCAAGATAGTCGACCGCCGAAAGATGGGCCGCCGCGGCGATGTCCGCCAGCGAGAACGCGTTGCCGGCGAGCCACTTCCGGCGCTCGCACAGCCATCCGATGTAGTCGAGGTGGTGGTGGATGTTGACCTGCCCGGCGCGGATCGCGGACGAATTCGGCTGCCCGAGTCCGAGGAACCGCTTCATGATCTTCTCGTCGACCAGATTCGCCGTCACCTCGCTACCGAACTTCCAGGCGAACCAGTCGACCAGGCGACGCACCTCGGCGCGGCCGGCCGGAGCGGCGCCGATCATCGGCGGCTCCGGGTAGACCTCGTCCACGTATTCGGCGACCGCGCCGCGGCCGGCGATCACGGTGCCGTCGGCCTCAACCAGCACCGGCACGGTGCCGGCCGGATTGATCCGCAGGAATTCGGGCCGGCGCTCCCAGGTCTTCTCGATCCGCAGCTCGAACTCGACCTCCTTCGTGGCCAGAAGAAACCGGATTATGCGGCTTTCGGGAGACAGCCAGAGATGATAGAGGACGCGCATGGGCCGCAGTTATAGCCGCAACGACGGGCCGCGCGCCAGCCCCGCGGCGCGCCGCCCGCACCCGGCGTGACCGGTCCGCTCAGGCGGTCCGCGCCGCCTTGGCGGCGGCCACCGGGTGCTCGAGCCGGGACAGCATTTCCTTCGGGATCACCTGCCAGAACCGCTTCTTCTCGGTATCCCAGTTGCGCAGGATCCGGTCGGCCCAGCGCGACTGGGTCTCGCGTACATGCTCGGCGATCAGCGCCTTGCACAGGTCGTCCCAATGGCCCGGCTCGATGCGCTGCCAGACCACCGAGTCCGGATTGACGCGGATCTCGAAGTCGCCCGCGGGGTCATAGACGAAGGCCATGCCGCCGGTCATGCCGGCCGCAAAGTTGTCGCCCACCGGTCCGAGTACGACGGCCGTGCCCGCCGTCATGTATTCGCAGCCGTTGGAACCGCAGCCCTCGACCACCGTCACGGCGCCGGAATTGCGCACCGCAAACCGCTCCCCGGCCTGCCCGGCGGCGAACAGGCTGCCGCCGGTGGCGCCGTACAGCACGGTATTGCCGATGATCGTGTTCTCGTTCGAGATCAGCGGGCTGGTGACCATGGGCCGGACCACGATCTCGCCGCCGGACAGCCCCTTGCCGACATAGTCGTTTGCGTCGCCGAACACCTCCAGCTTCATGCCCTGGACCGCCCATGCGCCGAGCGACTGGCCGGCCGACCCGCGCAACCGCACGGTCAGATGGCCGGGCTTGAGGCCCGTCATGCCGAACTGGCGGGTGATCTTCGAGCTCATCTTCGTGCCGACGGCGCGGTCGGTGTTGTGGACGTTGTAGGTCAGCTGCATCTTCTCGCCGGCCTCGAACAGCGGTCCGGCATCGGCGATCATCTGCGCGTCCAGCGTCTCAGGCACCTCGTTGCGGCCCTCGAGCGAGAAATAGCTCGGATGGCCGCCGGTGTCGGCCTGCACCAGGAGCGGATTGAGGTCGAGGTCGTCGAGATGCTCGGAGCCGCGGTTGACCTGACTGAGCAGCTCGGTGCGGCCGATCACCTCGTTGATCGAGCGCACGCCGAGCGAGGCGAGGATCTCGCGCACCTCCTCGGCCAGGAAGCTGAACAGGTTGACCACCTTCTCCGGCGTGCCGGTGAACTTCGCCCGCAGCTCCGGCTTCTGCGTGCAGACTCCGACCGGGCACTTGTTGGTGTGGCACTGGCGCACCAGGATGCAGCCCATAGCGACCAGCGAGCCGGTCCCGACCCCGTATTCCTCGGCGCCGAGGATCGCCGCGATCACGACGTCGCGCCCGGTCTTGATGCCGCCGTCGGTGCGCAGCCGCACGCGGTGCCGCAACCGGTTCAGCGTGAGCACCTGGTGGACCTCGGCGAGGCCGATTTCCCAGGGCAGCCCGGCGTACTTGATCGAGGTCTGGGGCGATGCGCCGGTGCCCCCGTTGTGGCCCGAGATCAGGATGATGTCGGCGTTCGCCTTGGCAACGCCCGCGGCGATCGTGCCGATGCCGGAGCGCGCGACCAGCTTGACGCAGACCCGGGCGTCGGGGTTGATCTGCTTCAGGTCGTAGATCAGCTGCGCGAGGTCCTCGATCGAGTAGATGTCGTGGTGCGGCGGCGGCGAGATCAGCATCACGCCCGGCGTCGAATGGCGCAGCCGCGCGATCATCTCGTTGACCTTGAATCCCGGCAGTTGCCCGCCTTCGCCTGGCTTGGCGCCCTGCGCGATCTTGATCTCGATTTCGCGGCACATATTGAGGTATTCCGCGGTCACGCCGAAGCGGCCCGATGCGATCTGCTTGATCGCCGAATTGGGGTTGTCGCCGCTGGCGTTCGGCTTGTAGCGCTCCGGGTCCTCGCCGCCCTCGCCGGAGTCCGACTTCGCGCCGACCCGGTTCATGGCGATGTTCAAGGTCTCGTGCGCCTCCGGGCTCAGGGCTCCCAGCGACATTCCCGGCGTGACGAAGCGCTTGCGGATCTCCGTGATCGACTCGACGTCGGATTCCGGGACCGGCTGCCGCACGGACCGGAAATCCAGGAGGTCCCGCAGATGGATCGGCGGCAGCGCCCGCAGCATCTCGGTGTATTTCTTGTAGGTCCCGTAAGAATCGCTCTCGACCGCCCGCTGCAGCGTATGGATGGCGTTGCCGTCCCAGCTGTGCGGCTCGCCGCCGCTCCGGAAGCGGTAGATGCCGCCCACGGGAAGCGCGATGGCGTCGTCGCGAAAGCCGCGGGCATGCTGGGCCGCGACCTTGCGCTGGATGCCATGCAGGCCGATGCCCGAGATGCGGCTGGGCAGGCCGGGGAAGAACTCGGCAACCAGCGAGCGGCTGAGGCCGACGGCTTCGAAGTTATAGCCGCCGCGGTACGAGCTGATCACCGAGATGCCCATCTTGGACATGACCTTGAGCAGCCCGTCCTCGACCGCCTGCTTGTAGCGGCGCAACGCCTCGTCCAGCGACAGCGCACCGAACAGGCCGCGGCGGTGGCGGTCGGCGATCGCGGCCTGGGCGAGCCACGGGTTGATCGTCGTCGCGCCGACGCCGACGAGCACCGCGAAATAGTGCACGTCCAGGCATTCCGCGCAGCGGACGTTGATCGAGGTGAAGGTGCGCAACTCGCGCTGCACGAGGTGCGTGTGCACGGCCCCGGCGGCCAGGATCATCGGCAGCGCAGCCCGGCCCGGTCCCATCCGCGTGTCGCTGAGGATCACATGGGTGCAGCCGCCGCGCACGGCGTCCTCGGCCTCGCGCTGGATGCGGCCGATCTCGTCGGCCATGGCGTGTGGGCCGGCCTCGGGGTCGAATGTGCAGTCGATCTCGACGGCGGTCTCGCCCATGTGGTTGCGGATCGACTCGAACTCCCGGTTCAGCAGCACCGGCGAGGGCAGCTGGATGATGGCCAGCTGGCTTTCGTCCTCGTCCAGCACGTTGCCGAGGTTGCCGAGACGGGTCGCCAGCGTCATCACCTGGCGCTCGCGCAGGGAGTCGATCGGCGGGTTGGTGACCTGGCTGAAATTCTGCCGGAAGAAGTAATGCAGCCCGCGGTAGCCGTCGGACAACACCGCCAGCGGCGTGTCGTCGCCCATCGAGCCGATCGCCTCCTTGGCGTCCTCGACCATCGGGTGCAGGATCAGCTCGACATCCTCCATCGACCAGCCGACCGCCACCTCGTGGCGCAGCAGGTCCTCGGGCGCGAGCCCGTCCGCGGTTTCCTCGCGACCGCCGCCCAGCATGTCGAGGTGCTTGATGTTCTTGCCCCAGCGGCCGTAGGGGCGGGCCGCGGCGACCCGGTCCTTGAGCTCCCGGTCGTGGTAGAGACGGCCCTCCTTGATGTCGACGCCGATCATCTGGCCCGGCCCGAGCCGGCCCTTCTCGACGATGTCGTGCTCGTCGACATAGACCATGCCGGCCTCGGAGCCGGCGATCAGCACGCCGTCGCGCGTGATGGTGTAGCGCAGCGGCCGCAGCCCGTTGCGGTCCATGCCGGCGATCACCCAGCGGCCGCCGAAAGCGCAGATGGCGGCGGGCCCGTCCCACGGCTCCATGACCGCGCTGGCGTACGTATAGAACTCGCGGTGCGCCTCGGGGATGCTCTGGCTGTTCGACCACGCCTCGGGAATGATCAGGGATTTGACGGTCGGCAGGTCGCGGCCGGCCCGGATCAGCACCTCGAACACCGCGTCAAGCGCCGCCGAGTCCGAACTGCCGATCTGGATGATCGGCTTCAGGTCGTCGACATTGTCGCCGAAGGCCGGGTCGTCGAGCCGCGTCTCGTGGCTCTTCATCCAGTTGACGTTGCCGAGGAGCGTGTTGATCTCGCCGTTGTGGGCCAGCACGCGGAACGGCTGCGCCAGCTTCCACGTCGGGAACGTGTTGGTCGAATAGCGCTGGTGGTAGATCGCGAAGCTCGAGATGAACTTGTCGTCCAGCAGGTCCGGGTAGAACGCCGTCAGCTGCTCGGCCAGGAACATGCCCTTGTAGATCACCGACCGGGTGCTCAGCGAGCAGATGTAGAAATCGGTGATGTTCTCGCGCAGCACCGCCTTCTCGATGCGGCGGCGGATCGTGTACAGGTCGGTCTCGAACTGCTCGTCGTTCACGTGGCGCTCGTTGGAGATCATGATCTGCTCGATCTCCGGCCGCGTGGCGTTGGCCTTCTCGCCGATCACCTCGACGTTGACCGGCACCTGGCGCCAGCCGTAGATCGTGTGGCCCATCCGCAGGATCTCGGATTCGACGATCGAGCGGCAGCGCTCCTGGGCCGCGAGGTCGGTGCGCGGCAGGAAGACCATGCCGACCGCCAGCCGCCCCTTGCCGGGTTCGTGACCGGTCCGGCGGATGTGTTCCTTGAAGAAATCCTGCGGGATCTGGACGTGGATGCCAGCGCCGTCGCCGGTCTTGCCGTCGGCGTCGACCGCGCCGCGGTGCCAGACCGACTTCAGCGCCTCGATGCCGGCCAGCACCACCTTGCGCCGGGGCCGCCCGTCGATCGAGGCGACCACGCCGACGCCACAGGCGTCGTGCTCATGCGCCGGATCGTAAGCATGCGCGGCGGCGAGCCGCGTTGCGTTCCTGGTCCAGGACTCTGTGAACTCGCTCATTGCGGTCTTCCTCTCCACACTCACGACGCCAGCGCCAGCGCCTCGTCGCGGCGCGACTGCAGCCAGGCATGGATGCCCTGGGCGGCGTCGCGTCCATCGCGCACCGCCCAGACGACGAGGCTGGCCCCGCGCACGATATCGCCGGCCGCGAAGACCCCGTCCATCGGCGTCATCAGGCTGCCGTGGTCGATCTTCAGCGTGCCCCACCTTGTGACCGGCAGGTTCTTCTCGCCGAACATGGCGGGCAGGTCTTCCGGATCGAAGCCGAGGGCGGTGATCACCAGGTCGGCGTCGATATTGTGGGCCGAGCCGTCGATGACCTCGGGGATCTGCCGCCCGGAAGCGTCCGGCGCGCCCAGCCGCATGCTCTCGGCGCGCACCGCGCGCACCGTCTCCTCGCCGAGGAAGGCGACGGGCTGGGTCAGCCAGACGAACTCGATGCCCTCCTCCTCGGCGTGCTGCACCTCGCGCTGCGAGCCCGGCATGTTCTCACGGTCGCGGCGATAGAGGCACTTGACCGATGTCGCGCCCTGCCGCATCGCGGTGCGCACGCAATCCATCGCGGTGTCGCCGCCGCCGATGACGACGACGTCCTTGCCGGCGGCATCGAGGCGGCCGGAGTCGAAGTCGGGCACGTTGTCGCCGAGCCCCTGGCGATTGCTCGCGGTCAGATAGTCGAGCGCCGGCACGATACCGGCGAGGCCCGAGCCCGGCGCGTGCAGTTCGCGGGGGCGGTAGACGCCGGTCGCGATCAGCACGGCGTCGTGGCGCTGCTTGAGCTCGGCGAGCGAGGCGTCGCGGCCGACCTCGAACTCCATGTGGAAGGTGACACCGCTGTCGTGCAGCAGCTTGCTGCGGCGCGCGACCACGTCCTTCTCCAGCTTGAAGTTGGGGATGCCGTAGACGAGCAGCCCGCCGACCCGGTCGTAGCGGTCGTAGACATGGACCTGGTAGCCCTTGCGGCGCAACTCCTCGGCCGCGGCCATGCCGGCCGGTCCGGCCCCGATGATGCCCACAGACAGGTCGAGCTCCTGCGCCGGCCGCACCGGCTTGACCCAGCCCAGCTCCCACGCCGTGTCGGTGATGTACTTCTCGACCGAGCCGATCGTGACCGCCCCGTGCCCCGAGTGCTCGATCACGCAGTTGCCCTCGCAGAGACGGTCCTGCGGGCAGATGCGGCCGCAGATCTCCGGCATGTTGTTGGTCGCCGAGGACAGCGCATAGGCCTCCTCTAGCCGGCCGGCGGCGGTCAGCATCAGCCAGTCCGGGATGTTGTTGCCCAGCGGGCAGTGCACCTGACAGAACGGCACGCCGCACTGCGAACACCGCGCCGCCTGCTCGCTCGCGCGGTCCGGATCGTATTCGCGGTAAATTTCCGCAAAATCCGTCCGGCGCGCCTTCGCATCCCGTTTTTCGGGCATTTGCGCACCCGTCTCGACGAATTGCAGCATGCCCTTGTACCGGGTTGCCGGCGCTGTCGCCGCCCGTGGCTGCGCGGCTGCCTTTGTTTTCTTTCCCATGAGCCCTTCCGATTGGCTATGCCGCGGTCCGTGCCACCCTGACGGACTGCCGGCGCATTCTTCCGCTACTCGAAGGCGTTATTTTTTCTCACTTGAGGTACCGCCAGCTATAGCCCATGACGGGCCAACAAGCGAGAAAAAACGTATAAAAGGTCAATAGTATTGACATATTATGAGCAAGATTTCCTGCGTCCGCAACTGTTTTTCGTCGAACAATGAGTATCCCCGCGCATTAAAGGTCCGAATCGGTCCTTTTTGCGCAGCCGCGCGAGGGTGGATAGCGTCGGATGACTGTGGCATAAGCGGTTCGACGAGCGGCATAACAGGGGCAAACCGCCGGGCTGCACAGCGTGACGCCGATTCAAATCTTGATCCTGGCGATCGTCCAGGGATTGACCGAGTTCCTGCCGATCAGCTCGTCCGGACATCTCGTCGTCACCTCGCAAGTCATGGGATGGCCGGACCAGGGCATCGTCATCGACATTGCGGTCCATGTCGGAACGCTGCTCGCGGTCATCGTCTATTTCTGGCGCGACGTCGTGCGGGTCGTCCGCGGGACGCTGCGCCTGCTTACCCTGCGCGGCGGTCCGGACACGCGGCTCGCCGCGATGCTGCTGGTCGCGACCGTTCCGATCGTCGGCGCGGGGTATGCGGGCCGGCACACGCTGATCCCGCTGTTCCGCAGCGTCGAGGTGATCGCCTGGGCGACGATCGGCTTCGCCGTCCTGCTGTGGATCGCCGACCGGATCGGCATGACGGTGCGGCGCATCGAGCATATCGGCTATATCGGCGCCCTCGTGATCGGCCTCGGCCAGGTCCTCGCCCTGATCCCGGGCACCAGCCGCTCCGGCATCACGATGACGGCGGGGCGGTTCCTCGGCATGGAGCGGGTCGAGGCCGCGCGGTTCTCGCTGCTGCTGTCGATCCCCACCATCTCCGGCGCCGGGCTGCTGGCCGGTTACGAGCTGTGGCAAGTCGGCGACGTCCGGCTCGGTTACGACGCCGCGCTGGCCGCCACGCTTGCATTCATCGCCGGCATCTCGTCCATCGCCGCGATGATGCGCTGGCTGCAGAACGCCGGCTTCACGCCCTTCGTGATCTACCGCTTCGCCCTTGGCCTGGCCCTTTTGTACTGGGTTTATATCTGAGTGGGAGGCGCGGGCAGGGGGCATGCGTGCGGCGATCGAGGCTGAACTCCTGCGACACGGCGACCCCGAACGGGCGCGCAACCTGCAGCGGTATTTCCGGACCGGCAAGGGGCAGTACGGCGAAGGCGACGTCTTCGCAGGGTTGAGGGTGCCGGAGGTGCGGCGCCTTGCCCGCGGATACCGGCACCTCACGCCCGATGAGATCACCGAGCTGCTGCGTTCGGACTACCACGAGGCCCGGCTGATGGCCCTGGTGCTGCTGACGGACCGGTTCAGACGCGGCACTGACGCCGAAAAAGCAGACATCTACGGGCGCTACCTCGCCCACACGCGCTGGATCAACAACTGGGACCTGGTGGACATCTCGGCCCGGCACATCATCGGCGCCTGGCTGATCGGCAGGGACCGCGCCCCGCTGTACCGGCTCGCGCGATCGGACAGCCTGTGGGAGCGGCGCATCGCCATCATCGCAACGCAGGCCTTCATCCGGGATCACGACTTCGCCGATACGCTGAAGATCGCGGAGCTGCTGCGCGACGACCCGCACGACCTGATCCACAAGGCGGTGGGCTGGATGCTGCGCGAGGTCGGCACGCGCGACCGCGCGACCGAGGAGGCCTTCCTCACGCAGCACTGCCAGCACATGCCGCGCACCATGCTGCGCTACGCCGTCGAGAAATTCCCGCCGCAGCTGCGCAGGCGCTACCTCGACGGGACGATCGGGTCTTAGCTGACGGTACGACGGGACGTCGTATCGCCCCGCCTTCAGACCATAAGCGGCTTGCGGAACCGGCCGCCGGGACGGTACCGCGCGAGGTAGGTCGGGACGACAACCTCGGCGCCGGTGGCCTCGATCCCCAGCTCGGCCAGCCCGGGCAGTTCGCCGGAGACGACGTTGTCGGTCTTCAGGAGTTCGACCTGGTCGGTGGTCAGGAGCGGCTTCGGCATGAGCTGCAGGAACCCGGCCTGCAGCGAGGCGAGGAAATAGGGGATCGGAACCAGCAGCCGTTTGCGCCCGGTCTCGCGCAGGACGATCTCCATGATGTCCTTGAAGCTGTATACTGTCGGCCCGCCGAGCTCGTAGGTCTGCCCGGCGCACGACCGGTCCCGCAGGCCCGTCATGATGGCGGCCGCGACGTCGCCGACATAGACCGGCTGGAACTTCACCCCGCCGTCGCCGTAGATGTCGAGCCGGCCGTTGCGGAACCGCGGCCAGCCGCAGCCGAACACCGGCAGGATCGGCGTGAACCGCGCAAGCGATGCGAACAGGTTGAAGAAGCCATCCTGCGGGCCGAACACGACGCTCGGCCGGACGATCACAGCCTCGGGGAACGCGGCACGCACCGCCGCCTCGCCGGCCGCCTTGCTGGTCGCATAGCGGGCACGGGAGTTCGGGTCGGCGCCGAGCGCCGACATGTGGCCGAAGGCCGCCGCGCCCGCCTCCTTCGCCGCGCGCGCCACCGTGCCGGCACCTTGATGGTGCACCGCCTCGAAGGTCCAGCGGCCCTTCTCGTAGAGGATCCCGACGAGATTGACGACCGCATCGGCGTCCGCGACCGCCGCCCGGACCGATGCCTCATGGGTCACCGAGGCCCGCACCGGCACGATCTGCCCGACATCGCCGAGCGGCTGCAGGAACGCGGCCTCGCCGGGGTAGCGGACCGCCACGCGCACCCGCGCGCCGGCCGTGGCAAGGCGCTGTACGAGATGGCGGCCGATAAAGCCGGCACCACCGAACACGGTTACGAGCTTGCCTTTCATTGGTCGTCTCCGCGGATGTGCGCGATGGATCGAGGACGTCCGACGGGATGGAACCTACACCCGGCGGCGCGCCGTTTGCCAGTCGAAATCCGCCGCTGGCGTAGGCAAATTGCCACATTTGGTCAACAAATTCCCGGCCAGCCGGCAAAAGCCGTTGACAAACCGCCCTGCATTCACAAGATTCCGCCGGACCCGGAGCCCAGGTGGCGGAATTGGTAGACGCGCAGGTTTCAGGTACCTGTGGCCGCAAGGCCGTGGAAGTTCGAGTCTTCTCCTGGGCACCATAACCGCTTCGGCGGTCGTTTTTTTTGAACGGGGCAATTCTTGGACATCAAGCTCTATCGCGGCGACCTTCCGGACGATCTCGATCTGGGGCTGTGCGTTGCCGTCGATACCGAGACCATGGGCCTCGATCCGCATCGCGACCGGCTGTGCCTCGTCCAGATTTCGGCCGGCGACGGCGTGTGTCATCTCGTCCAGATACCGCAAGGCCGCCGGAAATCGCCGAAGCTGAAGGCGCTGCTGGAATCGCCGGACGTCCTCAAGCTGTTTCATTTCGCGCGTTTCGACCTCGCGATGCTGCGTCACCATCTCGGCATCGACTGCCGACCGGTCTACTGCACCAAGATCGCCTCGAAGCTGGCCCGCACCTACACCGACCGGCACAGCCTGAAGGATCTGTGCAAGGAACTGCTGAACATCGATATCTCCAAGCAGCAGCAGTCCTCGGACTGGGGCACCGACGAGCTCAGCCAGTCGCAGCTCGAATACGCCGCAGGCGACGTCCTGCACCTGCATCGCCTGAAGGAGCAGCTCGATGCGATGCTGACCCGCGAGGGGAGGGCGCACATGGCCCAGGCCGCGTTCGACTTCCTTCCGGTGCGTGCCGAGCTCGATCTCATGGGATGGGCCGGGCACGACCTTTTCGCCCACAATTGAGGCCGGAATCCACCGAGGGTTGTCGGCGAAAAGGTTAATGCCGGCGATGAAGGCACGCCTGCCGCACTATTTTCGTCGATCGCATCGAAGCAGAATAATTCTATTGAAATCAATAAGTTGAAGCGTGCCAGATCGGCATTACCCGGGCTCGATCCAATCAGGCGGTGTGCCCCAAAAGTTAATTCCGGCACATTTTTTGCATATCCGCTTAACAAGCCCCGCCGAATGCCGTAATATCCCGTATTCGAAGAGCGTTGTGGCGCAGCCCACGACATCGAAAACGAGTTGGACTAAGGATCATTTGCGGGACATGACGGCCAAGGGAGAATCTGGCGCGGCGACACGCGTCGGCGCCGATAATGATATTGCGTCGCGTCAGGGGCTGGAGTCGGCGCGCCGTGTCCTGAAGCTGGAGGCGGAGGGCATCGGCGCCCTCGATGCCTCGCTGGGTGAGCCGTTCGTCGATGCCCTCGATATCCTCTTTGCAGCGAAAGGCCGGGTCATCGTCACCGGGATGGGCAAGAGCGGCCATGTCGCCCGCAAGATCGCGGCGACCTTGGCCTCGACGGGAACGCCGGCGCAGTTCGTTCATCCCGGTGAGGCGAGTCACGGCGACCTCGGCATGATCGTACCGGCCGACGTCGTGGTGGCGCTGTCGAATTCCGGCGAAACCGGCGAGCTGCGCGACCTGCTCGAATATACGCGGCGCTTCGGCATTCCGCTGATCGCCATCACCAGCCGGGCGCACAGCACGCTGGACGAAATGGCCGACGTCACGCTGCTTCTGCCGCCGACGCCGGAGGCCTGCCCGATGGGCCTTGCGCCGACGACCTCGACGACGACGTCCATGGCGCTGGGCGACGCGCTTGCGGTGGCACTGTTGGAGCGCAAGGGGTTTTCTCCCCAGGACTTCCACGTGCTGCATCCGGGCGGACGGCTGGGACAGAGCCTGATGCGCGTCGCCGACTTGATGCACAAGGGCGACAGCGTACCGCTATGCGGCATCGATATGCCGATGGCGGAGGCCATCCCCTATATGACCGCGAAGAGCTTCGGATGCGTCGGCGTGGTCGACGGCAATGGCAATCTTGCCGGGGTCGTAACGGATGGCGACCTGCGCCGCCACATGGAGGAGGGCCTGTTCAATCGCAGCACCGGCGACGTCATGACGGCGGACCCGAAGACCATACGCCCGCAGGCCCTGGCGGCCGAGGCGCTGGCGCTGATGAACCGGTATTCCATCACCGGCCTGTTCGTGGTCGAGGATGGGCGCCCGATCGGGATCATTCATATCCATGACTGCCTACGAGCCGGAATCGCGTGAGCCCTCCGGGACGGACGGTCCCGGACCCGACGTTGCCCAAACGACGCCGGCATCGACGGCGCGCAGCGCCCTCGTGGACTACTTCACGGTCACCCAAAGACGCCGCAGCCACCGGCATTACGGACGGTTCGTCGGCGTTACGAAGATCCTGCTTCTGTCGCTGGCCGTCGGCCTGATCGCCGCGCTCGCGATCTGGCCGCGCTTCACGGCGAGAGACAACTCGGCGCCGATCGGCACCGCCACGGATATCCAGATCGAGGACATCGAGAGCCTGCGCATCAAGAACGCCCGCCTGACCGGCACCAGCCAGGATCAGAAGCCGTATACGGTCACCTTCGAGGATGCCAGCCAGACGAGCAACGAGTCCGATCTGGTGCTGCTGACGGGACCGAAGGCCGACGTCGAGCTGAAATCGGGCAGCTGGGTGGCATTGTCCGCCCCCAAGGGCCGGTTCCACAGGGCCAAGCGGATCATCGAGCTCGATGATCCCGTCGAGTTGTTCCACGACAGCGGCCTCGAGATCGGTACCGGCAGCGTGACCTTCAACCTGAAGACGGGGACCGGCGCCGGCCACGATCCATTGTTTGCGCAGGGGCCGTTCGGGCAATTCGAATCGCAGGGCTTTCGGATCCGGGACAATGCGGCGGTGTTTCTCTTCACAGGGCCGGTGCGGGCAATCCTGTATGCCGCGCCCGATCTGGCGAACTGAGTCTCATGCGGTCGCCAATGGAATACGGCTCGTTTGCCGCCGCGGCGCTGTCGCTGCTGTTTGTCGTCGCGGGCTCCGGTGCGGCGCAGACGCCGTCCGAACCGGTGGAGATCACGGCACAGGACGGACTGGAATGGCGGCAGAACGAGAAGGCGCTGATTGCGGAGGGCAGCGTCGTCCTGACCCGCGGCACCCTGAAACTGGAGGCCGAGAACGTCAGCGCGTACTATCGCGACAGCGCCGTCGCCGACAAGCAGGAGGTGTACCGCGTCGATGCGACGGGGGATGTGCGGATCGCCTCGGACGGGACGACCGGATTCGGCGACAGCGCCGCCTACGATCTCGACCAGGGCGTTTTCGTGCTGTCGGGCCGCAGCCCGCGATTGGTCGCACGGGACCTGACGGTCACGGCTTCGCAGAACCTCGAATACTGGCAGCAGAAGAAGCTCGCCATCGCGCGCGGCGGGGCCGTCGCCGAGTCGGGCGACCGGCGGATCACGGCCGATATTCTGAGCGCCTATGTCGAGCCGTCGGGGACCGACGAGGGCAAGCTGCAGCGCGTCGAGGCAATCGGGGCGGTGGTGATCACGACGCCGGAGGATACGGCGAAGGGCAAGGAGGCCGTCTACGACGCCGCGTCGGGCCTGGCGACGCTGTGCGGCGATGTGGAAGTCCGGCGCGGCGATAACGTGCTGCGCGGGAAATGCGCCGAGGTGAACCTGAACACCGGCGTCAGCCGGCTCGTGGGCGGCGGCGGCGGCGTCACCGGCCTGGTGCGGCAGGAGGGAAACTGAGTTCGCGTTCCGGGCCGCCGGGCCCGGACCGTGCAGCGAATCGGGAGAGACCGCGTGGACGAAGACCGCAACGACATCGCAGCACCGCCCGTTTACGTGTCGGCGACCGGCGATGATGCACCACCACATCTGGTGGCCGAAAGCACCGGGCTGGAGGTCCGCAATATCGGCAAGACCTTCAAGAAGCGGCCGGTGATCCGCGACGTCAGCCTGCACTTGCGGCGCGGCGAGGCGGTGGGGCTGCTGGGCCCCAACGGAGCCGGCAAGACGACGACCTTCTATATCATTACCGGGCTCATCACGCCCGACTACGGCGACGTCGCCCTCGACGGGGAGCAAATCACGCAGCTGCCGATGTACCGGCGCGCCCGCCTTGGCATCGGCTACCTGCCGCAGGAGGCGTCGATCTTCCGGGGCCTGTCGGTCGAGGACAACATGGCGGCGATCCTCGAGACCGTGGAGCCGGACAACACGCGGCGCGAGGCGATGCTGGAGGCGCTGCTGGCCGAATTCTCGATCACGCATCTGCGCCGCACGCCGGCCATCGCCCTGTCGGGCGGCGAGCGCCGGCGCGTGGAGATCGCACGGGCGCTGGCCTCGCGACCGCACTTCATCCTGCTCGACGAGCCGCTTGCCGGCATCGATCCGATCGCGGTCGGCGAGATCCGGGAACTCGTCAGTCACCTCAAGGACCGCGGAATCGGCGTCCTGATCACCGACCACAACGTGCGCGAGACGCTGGACCTCGTCGACCGCGCCTACATCATCCACGACGGTGCCGTGCTGATGGAGGGCGTGCCCGAGGAAATCGTCGCGCACAGCGAGGTCCGGCGCGTCTACCTGGGGGACCGGTTCAGCCTGTAGGCCCGTGACGGCCCGCCGGTCCCGGACGAAACGATGGCTCTTACTCCACGGCTCGATCTCAGGCAGACGACGTCACTCGTGATGACGCCGCAACTGCAGCAGGCGATCAAGCTGCTGCAGATGTCGAACATCGAGCTGGCGGAATACGTCGAGGCGGAGCTGGAGCAGAATCCGCTTCTCGAGCGCGACGACTCGGAGGAGTCCGGCGGCGACGACCCCGCGCCGGCGAACGGGAGCGACGAGAGGCCGGCCGAGGAAGCCCAGGACCCGGAGCTTCCGCAGGACAGCCTCGATCTGACAAATGCGGAATCGTTGCCGGCGGAGGGCGACGCGCCGCTGGACACGGACTACGACAATCTCTGGGATGGCGACGCACGGGCCGATTTCGATGACAATCCGCTGCGATTCGACGCGGCGCGCATCGGATCGGGCGGGTCGACCAACTTTTCCGATGCCGAGAACGGCATCGAGGCGACGGTCAGTTCGGAAATCACGCTGCAGGATCATCTCCTCGAGCAGCTGGGCATCGACATCGCGGATCCGGGCGACCGCCTGATCGGCGTCCATCTGATCGCCATGCTCGACGGGGCGGGCCGCCTGAACGGCGACCTCCAGGAGCTTGCGGATCGCCTCGGCTGCCCGCTCGAGCGCATCGAGGACGTGCTCGCGCGGATGCAGCGATTCGATCCGTCCGGCATCTTTGCGCGTGACCTCAAGGAATGTTTTGCCATCCAGCTGCGCGAGAAGGACCGCCTGGATCCGGCAATGCAGCGCCTGCTCGACAACATGCACCTTTTCGAGAAATACGATCTCGCCGGCCTGCGCCGCGCCTGCGGCGTCGACGAGGAGGATTTCACCGAGATGCTGGCCGAGATCCGGGCGTTGCAGCCGAAGCCCGGCACCCTGTTCGAGCACGAAATCGCCCAGCCGGTGGTGCCCGATGTGCTGATGCGCCCGCAGGCCGACGGTGCCTGGCGCGTCGAGCTCAACTCCGACACGCTGCCGCGCGTGCTGGTCAACCGGCACTATTACGCGGATATCGTGCGCGGCGTGCGCGACAAGGAAGCCAAGGACTATCTCAACGAGCGGCTCAATTCGGCAAGCTGGCTGGTCAAGGCCCTGCACCAGCGTGCCACCACGATCCTGAAGGTGGCCGCCGAGATCGTCCGCCAGCAGGACGCTTTCTTCGAGTTCGGCGTGGCGCACATGCGGCCCCTGGTCCTGCGAGACATCGCGGAAGTCATCGACATGCACGAAAGCACGGTGAGCCGCGTGACCAGCAACAAGTACATGGCAACGCCGCGCGGCATTTTCGAACTCAAGTACTTTTTCAGCGCCGCGCTCTCGAGCGCCGACGGCGGCACGGCCCACTCGGCGGAAGCGGTGCGCCACAGGATCAGGGAGCTGTGCGACGCGGAACCGGCGAACGCGATCCTGTCGGACGACGACATCGCGGAACGCCTGCGCGAAGAGGGCGTCGACATCGCCCGCCGCACTGTTGCAAAATACCGCGAGGCCATCAACATCCCGTCCTCGGTCAAGCGACGGCGCATCAAGGCCGGCAAGGCATAGGGGACGACGGTGCACCTTCCGGCAGGCGGCCTGTCATGGCGCCTCGGCCGCTGCCTGTGCCGGGGCCCCGCGGAATACCGGGCCGGCCCCGCGCACGGCGGGCCACATCTTAGAGCAGGGCTGGCCAGTCGAGGAGAAAAATGTTAAATCTCAAAGCATTACTTGGATACCTTGGCCGCGCAACGGTAACTGTTGACTCTCCATGTCCCCGCAATTATGGTGCGCGCCCGTCGCCCCTTGGTAGGCGGGATACGCGTGGCTGTCAGGCGACCGAAAGACATCAAGAATAGCTGTCGAATGCAACTTTCCGTCAAAGGTAAACAGCTTGACGTGGGCGACGCGTGGCGTCGTCACGTCGAGGAGCACCTGCCCCTTGTCGTCGCGAAATATTTCGACAACGCGCAGGACGCCCAGGTGATGCTGTCGCGCCAGGGTTCGACATTCCGGGTCGACATCACCGTGCATGTGGGAAAGCGAATTATCATCCAGAGCCACGGCGCCACCGGCGACGCGTACAGCGCCTTCGACGAGGCCGGAGACCATCTGGGCAAACGGCTGCGGCGCTACAAGCGGCGGTTGCGCGACCACCATCGCGAGCGCCCCGACGAAGTCGAGTCGCTACCCGCGCAGCAGTACGTCCTCGCCGGCGAGGACGTCGGCAATGAGGCCGATACGGTCGAAAAGGACGAGCCCGTCGTCATCGCCGAGATGGAAACCGCGATCGAGGTCCTGTCGGTCGGCGAGGCGGTGATGCGTATGGATCTCGCCAATTTGCCGGCCCTGATGTTCAGGAACCGTGCCCATGGGGGACTGAATATGGTATATCATCGGGGTGACGGACATATCGGCTGGGTAGACCCGCGCGGGAATCGTCGGGACGGCGAAGGGGACGCCTGAGATGGCGCAATCCTTCAGCGCATCGGCACGCGTGTATTATCCGGTACAACGAATGGGGGTAGCGGTAATGGAAATCGCGGAACTTCTCGACATTGAGAGCGTTGTCGCCAAACTCCCCGCAACATCCAAGAAACAGGCATTACAGGAACTCGCAAAACGCGCAGCACAAATTACCGGCCTGCACGAGCGTGCGGTTTTCGATGTCCTGCTCGAGCGCGAACGTCTGGGAACGACCGGTGTCGGCAACGGCATCGCAATCCCGCACGGCAAGCTGCCGGGCCTGAACCGGTTGTACGGCCTGTTCGCAAGGCTGGAAAAGCCGATCGATTTCGAGGCGGTCGATGATCAGCCCGTGGACCTGATTTTCCTATTGCTGGCGCCGGAAGGCGCCGGTGCGGATCATCTCAAGGCGCTGGCGCGGGTGTCGCGCCTGCTGCGCGATCGCGCGATCTGCGACAAGCTGCGCGGCTCCGACGAAGCCGAGGCACTGTATTCACTGCTGACCGAACCCGCCGCCAGTCACGCCGCCTGATTGCCGAATTCGGCGCCGGATGCCGGCGCCAGTCCGGAGCATGTCTAGTGCACGGGCAGCACGAGAAGGTCGTGCTGCAGGGCCGCGACGACAGCGCTGTCGCGATCGGGCGCCAGCCCGACCTGCCGGCCATCCGCACCCATGACGGCGACGATGAGTTCCCCCTGCACCGACACGGGGCGCAGATATGCGATCTCGCCGATGCCGAGCACGGCCAGGTCCTGCTGCGAAATTGCCTTGAGTGTTACTGGTTCGAGCATATCCATCCCCATACCCGGCGCACCGGGCTGTTACTTGGCCTTGGCTTCGAGTGTCTTGCGACTCCTCTTGCCGGCACGGATCTCGACGGTGCGGACGCGCTCCTCCGCCACCGGCCGAATCAGATCGACGTAGAGCAAACCGTTGTCCAGTTCGGCGCCCTCGACCTCGATCCCGTCGGCCAGCACGAAACTGCGCTGGAACTGTCGGGTCGCGATGCCGCGGTGAATGAAGACGCGATCGGCATCGCCGTCTTCCAGCTGCTTGCCGCGGATGACGAGCTGATTGCCCTCGATCTGGATCGACAGGTCGTGCTCGTCGAACCCGGCCACCGCAAGGGTGATCCGAAGGCGGTCCTCGCCGGTCTGTTCGATGTTGTAGGGCGGATAGCCCTCGGCCGGCATTTTGGCGACGCGGTCCAGGACACGCTCGAAATGGTCGAAGCCCAACAGCAATGGGCTGTTGAACAGGGACAGTCTGGTCATCGTGCAGCCACCTCCTCCTGGTTCCCGTGGTGAGCGGGTAGCTGTGCTGGGGAGCCCGTACAGGCGCTCCGGGTTGCTGCGGGCGCACGCGCCCCGCTGCTGGTCGGTATGTGGGATTTCCGCAGGGCCAATTCAAGATAAAGGGGGGCGGCAGGGCCCGGCGCCCCATCAATGTGCCGTGATCCGCAGCTAGTCGGGGCCTGCCGCGACCGGCAGCATCAGGACGGCGCGCAACCCGCCGCTCGGTGATTCGGCGAGCTGGAGTTTGCCACCGTAGAGCGCCGCGATATCGGACACGATGGCTAGGCCGAGCCCGCTGCCTGGCGACGTTTCGTCGAGGCGCCGGCCGCGCCCGATCGCTTCGCCATGCTGTGCGGCGGGCAGACCGGCACCGTCGTCGTCGATGGTTATGACGACCTCGCCGTCTCGTCGCGCCGTCGTCACGTCGACACGCGAAGCGGCCCACTTGCAGGCATTGTCGAGCAGGTTTCCGATCATCTCCTCGAGATCCTGGCGCTCGCCGCGGAATGCGCCGGGCGTTCCCTCCTCGCGGGCCACGATCTCGAGCCGGCGGCCGGAATGAATGCGCATCAGGGTACGCCGCAAATCGCCGATCACCGGCGCCACCGGCGTGCGCGCACCCAACACGGCGCCCGTCGCGGCGGCTCGGGCCCGCGTCAGGTAGTGGTCGACCCAGCGTCGCATCGTATCCACCTGCCGCTCGATCGCGTCGGCCCGCGGCCCCTTCCTGCGGGAGGCTTCGTTGCCGAGCACGGCGAGCGGCGTCTTCAGGGCGTGGGCGAGATTGCCGACATGCGTGCGCGCCCGGTCGAGCACCGCAGCATTGTGTTCGAGTAAGGAATCGAGTTCGCTGACAAGGGGCTGGACCTCGGACGGCCATTCCCCCTCCATGCGTTCCGTGCGCCCTTCCCGGATGTCCGCGAGCGCGCTGCGGACCCGCCTCAGCGGCTGCAGTCCGACCCGGACCTGAAGGACGACCGCCACGACAAGCCCCAGACCGAGCGCGCCCAGCGACCACATAAGCGCCAGATTGAACGGCCGCAATTCGCCCTTCAGCTCGGCACGATCCGCCGCCACCGCGAACCGGACCGGCGGGGCGTGCGGCGGCATTTCCGGCAGCGTCACGTCGACGAAGCGCGCCCGCAGCGTGGCGCCCTCGGGCCCCGCAACCTCGGCGGTGCGCATGCCGCCCTGTTCGCCCGGCGCCGACAGGTCCAGCGTCTGGTCCCACAGCGAGCGGGAGCGGATCAGCACCACACCGCGAAGGTCTGATATCTGCCAGTACCAGCCGGAATAGGGCAGGTCGAAGCGCGGCTCCGGCAGGGTGCGCGACAGGACCAGCCGGCCCGAGTCGTCGTAGCGGCTGACCGCGATCAGGGAATCCACATGGACCGTGAGTCGGGCGTCGAAATTGCGCTCGACGGAATCGCGGAACAGCGCCGCTATCAGCAACCCGCCGACAGCCAGCGCAGCCGCGATCCATAGGATCGCGGCGATCACCAGCCGCGATGCGAGGGAGCGGGGCTTCGCGGTCACCGGCACGACAGCCCGCCGCCGGCCGCCGCACGCCCGCCAAACCTATCGGGAGTCGGCATCGTCCGGCCGCAGCATCCGGTAGCCGAGCCCGCGCACGGTTTCGATCACGTCGGCCCCGAGCTTGCGTCGCAGGCGCCCGACGAACACCTCGATGGTGTTCGAGTCGAGATCGAAGTCCTGGTCGTAGAGGTGTTCCGTCAGTTCCGTGCGGGACACCACCTTGCCGAGATTGTGCGCCATATACGCCAGCAGCCGGTATTCCTGCCCTGTCAGCTTCACCGCGGCGCCGTCGACAGTAACGCGGCTGCTCCGCGTATCGATGCTGATCGGCCCGATCTCGATGACCGGTGACGCAAAACCGCCGGACCGGCGGATCAGCGCGCGCAGGCGCGCCAGCAGCTCCTCGACGCGGAACGGCTTTGCCAGGTAGTCGTCGGCGCCGGCATCGATGCCGGCCACCTTGTCGCTCCACCGGTCGCGCGCGGTCAGGATCAGGACCGGCATCGAGCGGCCGGAATCGCGCCAGCGCTCGAGGATCGTCATGCCGTCGACGCCGGGCAGGCCGAGGTCCAGCACGACGGCGTCATAGGGTTCGGTTTCGCCGAGGAATTCCGCTTCCTCGCCGTCCCGGGTCAGGTCGACCGCATAGCCGGCGTCGCGCAGCGCCTCGGCCAGCTGCGCCGAGAGATCCGGGTCGTCCTCGACCACCAGAAGCCGCATCAGCGATTCCCCTTCGTCGACAGGATCTTGCCGGTCTCCGCGTCGACCACCACCAGGACGACGTTGCCCTTGTCGCTGCGCACCCGGATCCGGTACGTCCAGGGATTGCCCGACTTGTCGAGCTGCACGTCGAGCACCTGACCCGGCACGCGTGCCTTCACCACATGAAGGACTTCGGACAGCGGCTTGATCTCCCCGGCGTCGGCGGCGTCGCGCGCCAAACCCTGGTCGGATTGCGCCTGCGCGGGAATATCGACGGGAAGGCCCGCCATCCCCGTCAGGACCAACAGAACCAGAAGCGCTCGCATGGTCCACATGTAAGCCTTTGATCCTGAACGATTGATGAACGACGCGTTCAGTTTCGGTTCACCGCGCATATGAGATTCTCCGCATCAACGACCCACCCCGTTACCATCGATGGAGGGAATCATGCTGTTCAGGACAGTGCCCGTGCGCAACAGACTTCTCGCCTGCGCGGCTTCGCTGGCGCTGGCCGCCGGGCTGATGGCCGGCCCGGCCGATGCCGGATCGAAAGACAAGCTGTGGCGCCAGCGCGGCGACAACGCCGTTCACGTGGGGCCGACGGACGGCGCGGACCGCAAGGCCGGCCACTTCCAGCAACGGGCGCAGCGGGGCGCGACAACGCCGCCCTTGCCGCCGCGGCCGGCCGCTCCCGCATTCGCCGGCGGAAATCGCAAGAATGGACATATTTTCCGCAACGTCGCCCCGTCGCCGCAGCCGCCGCAGCTCAACCGCCGGCATGGCAATCCCGGCCTGGTCCACGGGTCGGCCCGTCCACCGGCGCCGCCGGCCTTCGTCGGCAGGGATCGCCGGTCGGGGCAGGCCGCCGTTTTCGCGCCGCCGCCACCGCCGCGGCAGTTCGACCGCCAGCGAGAACGGCCCGGGCTCGGCCATGGCTCGGCCCGTCCCCCGGTGCCGCCGGCTTTCGCTGGCAGGGACCGCCGGTCGGGACAGGGCACCGTTTTCGCGCCGCCGCCACCGCCGCAGCAGCTCGACCGCCGGCGCGACCGACCCGGATTCGGCCACGGCCCGGCCCACCCCCCGGCCCCGCCGGTGTTCGCCGGAAAGGACCGGCGGCCGCGGCATGGCGATGACCACCGCCGGGATCACCACGGCGGCGACCGTCACTACAAGCACAAGCATCGCCATCACGAGACCCACGTCACCCATCATCACGTATACCGGCACTACTATTACCGGACGAGTTCGCGGCACTATTACTACATCAATGCGTATCCGCAGCGGTATTCGTATCCGGTGTACTACCTGGTGCCGTACCACGTCCATGCGACCCCCGGATACCACAGCCATGGCGAGGAGGCCATGTACTGCCAGGACGGTTACCGGCAAGGCGGTGTCTACAGGGGCGGCGCCTACAGCCGCGGGGCATCGCGCCAGACCGGCGGTGCCATCATCGGCGGGATTCTCGGGGCCGCGGTCGGCTCGCAGTTCGGCAGCGGCAAGGGTCAGCTGGTCGCGGTCGGCGTCGGCACGGTGCTTGGCGCCCTGATCGGCGGCGATGTCGGCCGGACCATGGACAGGCAGGACCACGCCTATGCGACGGGTTCGTTCGGCCATGCCATGGAATCCGTGCCCTCGTGCACGACGATCAAGTGGGACAACCCGCAGACCGGCAGCTACGGCAGCGTCACGCCGATGCACACCTACGAGCCGGAACCCGGTCGATACTGCCGCGAATTCCAGCAGCAGGTGGCGATCGGCGGCGAGTTGCAGAACGCCTACGGCACTGCCTGCCGCCAGCCGGACGGCAGCTGGGAGATCGTCGCCGCGCAGCCGTAGATCCCATCGGTGGTGCGGGCGGCCGTCCTGCGGAGGTGCCGATTTGCCTTCGCGGGGCGGCCGCCTCGCATTTGCAGGATCGGGCGTGCGGCCGGGACCGGGCCACGGCCGCGTTGCGACGCGGAATCTGAACGTCAGGTGAACGGACCGTTCAGGATCGGTTCACGGCGATCCTGCCACAGTGGCTGCAACACACGGGCGGAACAACGTCCGGGAATTCGCCGCGGGGTCGCCATACCCCCCAACCCCGTGGCAAACTGACGGCCGCCTTTCAACGTTACCGGCAGCCAATCCGGAAGGCGGCCGTCACACTGCTCTCGAATGCCGCGCCGCGCCAGTGGCGAGATAAGTGTCGAAGACCGCGCATACGGTGCGCATCAGCGGCTGGCCGGTCTTCGTGATATCGATGCGGTCGCCATCCACCGTCACCAGCCCGTCCGCGATCATCGGCTCGAGCTCGGCCAGTTCTGCCGCGAAATGTGCGGCCGATCTGCCGAAGCGGCCCGCCTCCGCCGCAAGGTCGACGCTCAGATCGCACATCAGGCGCTCGATGACCGACCGACGTAGACGGTCCTCGTCGGTCAGGGCAATGCCCTTGTCGACAGCGGGCCGACCGTGGCGCACCGCATCGGCCCAGGCGCGCAGCGGCACCGCATTCTGGACATAGCCCTGGGGCAGCGCGCCGATCGACGATGCGCCGAACCCGATCAGGGCCTGGGCCTGATCCGTCGTGTAGCCCTGGAAGTTCCGGTGCAGACGGCCCTGGTCGAGGGCTTTCGACATCGCATCGGCGGGCAGCGCGAAATGGTCGAGGCCAATGCGCCGATAGCCGTTCTCGACCAGCCGCGCGGCGGCGGCCTCGGACTGCTCGAACCGGCCGGCGCCGTCAGGCAGCGCCTCCTCCGGGATCATCTTCTGGTGCGTCTTCATCCACGGCACATGGGCATAGCCGAACACGGCCACCCGGTCCGGCCGCAGCTCGGCGGTCAGGTCGGCTGTGCGGCGCACATCCTCCACCGTCTGGTGGGGCAAGCCGTACATGAGGTCGAAATTGATTCCCGTGATGCCGGCGCCGCACAACCAGCCGACGACCCGGGCGGTCATTTCGTAAGGCTGGATGCGATTGATCGCGCTTTGCACCCGATCGGTGAAATCCTGGACGCCCAGGCTCGCGCGGGTCACCCCGGCGCTTGCCAGCCCCGCCACCATCTCCTCGCTGACCGTGCGCGGGTCCATCTCGACGGCGATCTCCGCGTCCGGTGCCACGGTAAAATTGTCGCGGATCGTGGCCATCAGGCCGGCGAAGTCATCGACCGACAGGATGGTCGGTGTGCCGCCGCCCCAATGCATGTGGGTCACCGGCGGTTGCGACGGGATCGCCGAACCGATGAGCTTGACCTCCTCGACGAGATTCGCCGCATAGCCGCCGACGGGCTCGTACCGGCGCACGATCTTGGTATGGCAGCCGCAGTACCAGCACATCTCATGGCAGAACGGCACGTGGAAATACAGCGAAAGCGGCGATTCCGGACCGATTGCCGCGAGCCAGCGCAGATAGGTATCGGCCGTGATCCCGGCATGAAAATGCGGTGCCGTCGGATAGCTCGTATAGCGCGGCACCCGCCTGTCGTACCGCTCGAGAATGGTGCGGTCCATCCTACTGATCTCCTTGAAAGCCGGCCCACAATAATTCCCGCGGCATCCCCGGGGCGTTGACACAGATCAACGGCAATTTGTCCTGCCGCAGGTTGCGGGCAGGCGTTTATAGGCCTATCTTCCGGCACAGGCAACTTTGCAGGATTGTAATCCGATGACCCGTTTGATGAGCGCACTGGCCGTTTGCATCACGTTGCTTTTCGCCGTTCCCGGTGCGCGTGCAGTCGAACCGGAAGAGATGCTTGGCGATCCGGCGCTCGAGGCTCGCGCCCGCGAGATCAGCAAGAATCTGCGCTGCCTCGTCTGCCAGAACCAGTCGATCGACGACTCCAACGCGGATCTGGCCAAGGATCTTCGCGTCATCGTCCGCCAGCGGCTGGTCGCCGGCGACAGCAATGACGAAGTCTTCCAGTTCGTGGTCGACCGGTACGGCGAGTACGTCCTGCTGCGGCCGCCCCTCCGGGGCACGACCTATGCCCTGTGGTTCGGCCCGATCGTCCTCGTCGTGGTGGCCGGCGGCGCTCTTGTGATACTGGCTGCGCGCCGGCGGCATGCCGACGCCCCGGCGCCGGTCTTGAGCTCCGATGAGCAGTCGCGGCTGTCGGAGCTGCTGGGCGACAAGTCCGACACGCACTGAGTGGCGCCAAATGAAAACGGCGATCCGGGGGATGCCCGGATCGCCGCGATTTTTATGTTTCGCAGGGAATCAGCCGCCGTTCGCCTTGATGTAGGCGATGACGTCGGCAATTTCGTCGTCCTTCTTGAGCCCGGCGAACGCCATCCGCGTACCCGGAACCACGTCCTTGGGCTTGGCCAGGAACTTCGCGAGCGTCGCATCGTCCCAGGTCAGGCCGGATTCCTGCAGCGCCTTGGAATACTTGAAGCCCTGGACCGACGCCGCCTTATTGCCCATCACGCCGAACAGGGTGGGGCCTACTTTGTTCTTGCCTTCCTCGAGTGCGTGGCACGCCTTGCACTTGTTGAACACCTTCTTGCCTGCGTCCGCATCGCCCGCGGCCAGCGCCGGCGCAGAGAAGGCGGCAAGTACGGCGGCAAGTCCGATGGCTTTGACAATTCCGTATTTCATCTCGTCCTCTGTTTGTCCGTTTCCATTCGACATGACAATCCTGCGGACATCATCTTGCGCTGTCCGCATCGCTTACCCGTGGCCATCCATCCCCCAGCAGACCGCCGTGTACCCGGCCACGTCAGGGCGCCGATTCAACGGTCATAGGGCGCCGCTGTCAAGGACCCTGCCTGCGTCACTCCGTCACTGCCCGCCATGGCGCCGACTCGTGCCTCAGTTGTCCCCGGCATTCGCCCCGGGGACTGCCCTGTTCCGCGCGCGCCGCAGCTGGTCCGCGAACACCTCGCACGGATCGTCGTCGTCGACGCGCGGCGCGAACCATACGAACTCGAACGGCAGCTCATCCCCGAACGCGGCCGCATAGCCGGCCGCGTCGGACTCGTCCGGCACGACTTCGACCAGTCCGATTGCAACGATCCGCGCCGCGGGAGCCAGCCGCCGCAGGTGCCACGCCACGCCCCGGTCGTGCCGGACATGGCCGGTCCCCGCAATCAGAACGGAAGCATCGCGTTCCGGCAGCGCGCGGCCGCGAATCATCGCCTCGGCCATCGCCGCATCCTTGGCCAGGGTCACCGTCACCATCGGATCGAGCATATGCTCGGGCAATTGGCGGCAATGGCTTTCGTGGATTTCGGAGCGCATGGCCGCACGCATCGCGCCACCGAGCGGCTGATCCAGCTGCAACCTTTGGACGCGGTCCGATCCCAGGGCATCGACACCCTGCGATGCGATCGCACGCGTCGTCTTTCGGTTGAGACCGCCGGCGAGCAGCGGCGCATTCCGGGCGAGCGCGGCATCGGCAATCGGCCGGTACATGGCCCATGCGGGCCAGCCGCGCCTTTCCCATCCCACCGCCTCGCCCAGACCCGCTGCGTCGTCCGGATCGCCGGCGAGGTACGCATCGAGGGGCGCCTGCTGATCTTCGGTCAGCATCTCGAACACGATGGCCGGCCGCCGGCCCTGCCGCAGCAGCGCGCGCAGCAGACGGGCCTGGTGGCGATGGTGGTCGGCGTTGTTGTGCTTCTCACCGATCAGGACGAAATCGGCGATCTGCAAGGCTTCATTGACCGTCGCCTCGGTCACGAACCGCTGGTCGGACGGCTGCCATGTGCGCCCGGCCAGCGGATGATCGCGATGGAGCGGAGAGATCCATTCCTCGCCGGCGCGCTCCTGCGGCGCGCTTGCGCAGCCGGTCAACGCGGCCGCCACCAGCACGGCCAGGACAGAGGGAGCTCGCCGTCCCGGCACCATCAGGACTCCGCCGCATCCAGGACCACGCGCAGCAACACGTTGCAGCCCGCGGCCAGATCCTCGGGTGTCGCGCTTTCGGTCTCGTTGTGGCTGATGCCGTCCTTGCAAGGTACGAAGATCATGGCCGTCGGCGCGACGGCATTGATGAAGCAGGCATCGTGCCCGGCGCCGGAGACGATGTCGCGGTGCCCATAGCCCGCCTGTTCCGCCGCCCGGCGCACGGCATCGACGCAGTCCCGGTCGAAGACCACCGGCGCAGTGTCGGTGACGTCGCCGATGCGAAGCTCGAGATGCGCTTCGCGGGCAATGGTCCGGCAGGCGTCGCGGACAGCGCCGTCCATGACCTTTAGCGTGGCCCCGTCGGGATGGCGGGCATCGATCGTGAAAAAGACTTCACCGGGGATGACGTTCCGGGAGTTGGGAGCGACGCGAACCTCGCCGACCGTGGTCACGGCATCCGGGGTCTCGCGCCCGATCCGGTCGACTGCCGCGACCATCCGGGCGGCCCCGACCATGGCGTCGCGGCGGCGGTCCATCGGTGTCGTGCCGGCATGCGACTCCATGCCGCCGACGGTCACGTCGTACCACCGCAGGCCCTGGGCCCCGGTGACCACACCGATCGTCTTGCCCTCGGCTTCGAGGATCGGACCCTGCTCGATATGCGCTTCGAAATACGCGCGGATCGGCCAGCCCCCGCACTGGATGTCGCCGGCGTAGCCGATGCGCTGCAGCTCCTCGCCGATGGTCCGGCCGTCGACGTCGGCGCAGGCGAGTCCCTTGTCGAGGGGATAGACACCGGCGAACACCCCCGAGCCGATCATCGACGGGGCGAAGCGCGCGCCCTCCTCATTGGTCCAGACCGAGACCTCGATCGGCGTATCGGTTTCGTATCCGTGATCGTTGAGCGTACGGATCACCTCGAGTCCCGCGAGCACACCGTAGACCCCGTCGAACTTGCCGCCGCTCGGCTGCGTGTCGAGATGGCTGCCGACCACGACCGGGGGCCGCGTGTCGTCCCGCCCGGCGCGCCGCGCGAAGATATTTCCCATGCGGTCGATGCGCACGGCGCAGCCGGCCGCGCGGCACCAGCCGACGAACAGGTCGCGGCCCTGGCGGTCGAGATCGCTGAGGGCGAGTCGGCGGCTGCCCCCCTTCGCGGTTGCCCCGATCCGAGCCATGTCCATCAGGCTGTCCCACAGCCGCGCGCCGTCGACCGAGAGGTTGCGCATGTGCCGGTCCTTCTGTTTGGTGACGCCGGGCGGCGGCACCGCCACCATCCTGTCCGCGCCGTAGCGCCGCGGCCAGCCTACTGCAATTCGAGGGTCGCCGGAACCGGGATTACCAGGCCGGGAAGCAGCGCCGCATCGGGAGGCGGGACCGCCCGCAATGAAGAAGGGCCGCGCATCCGGGCGGCCCTGTTCGGGTATCTGGTGGAGCCGAGGGGAGTCGAACCCCTGACCTCTTGAATGCCATTCAAGCGCTCTCCCAACTGAGCTACGGCCCCATCCATGGGCGCCGGGTCCGCACCCGGCGCGGTCGGCATGCATATAGGACAGGAGCGCGCACGCGCAAGCGAAAAATGTCCGCGGGACGTCGCCGCGGGAGGGTCGTGCTAGGTATCTTCCTCGTCGTCGGCGGCGTCGATCACGTCGCTCATGTCGTCGTCGCCGAGGTCGCTCGCATCCTCCAGGACCTCGTCGTCCTCGTCGTCGGCAACCTCGTCCTCGTCGTCGGTTTCCAGCTCGATCTCCGGCTCGGCCTCCTTCTTCTTGGGCTTCTCCACCGGCTCCTCGTCCGAGCCACGCGCACGCCGGGACTTCAGGACCGCCTCCGGATCGAATGTCGCACCGCATTTGGGGCACATGATGGGATCCCGCTTCAAATCGTAAAACGGTGCGCTACAGCTCTGGCATATCCGTTTCGTGCCCCACTCAGGCTTGGCCACAACCTTCCTCCTCTCTCGGATGATCCTGATCGTCCGGCAAGCGGCGCTCGCACTGGCAATTGCCACGGGACGTCGCCGCCTGTCAAAAGCAAATTTCCGTGCCGACACCGGCGGCGCCGCTGCCCCGCCCAGACCCTGTTCGTTCCGGGTCGATTGTGCTACAGGCATCGCCGCGTCGGAACGGGTTCCGGCGACCGGTCTTGCGAGGCGTATATGAATCCGCTGCAATCCCGTGCCGCAAAGCCGCTTTCGGGCACAGCGCGCGTGCCGGGCGACAAGTCGATTTCGCACCGCGCGCTGCTGATCGGCGCCCTGGCCACCGGCGAAACGGTCGTCGAAGGGCTCCTCGAGGGCGAGGACGTGCTGCGCACGGCGGCCGCCCTGCGCGCACTCGGCGCCGCCGTCGAACGCGACACGGGCGGCGTGTGGCGCATCCGGGGCCGGGGCCTGGGCGGGCTCGTCGAACCCGCCGAAGTCCTGGACATGGGCAATTCCGGCACGGCCGCGCGCCTGCTCATGGGAATCCTGGCCAGCCACCCGCTGACCGCGTTCCTGACCGGCGATGCGTCGCTTTGCCGGCGGCCGATGGCCCGCGTGCGGGTGCCGCTGGAGCAGTTCGGGGCGCAGATCGTCTCGCGGGCCGGCGATCGCATGCCGCTTGCGGTGATCGGCACGGCCGATCCCATGCCGGTTCGGTACCGGCTGCCGGTCGCCTCCGCACAGGTCAAGTCGGCGGTCCTGCTGGCCGGGCTCAATACGCCCGGCCGGACCACGGCGGTCGAGCTGCAGCCGACCCGCGACCACACCGAGCGCATGCTGCGGTATTTCGGCGCCGCGCTCGAGGTGGCGGAGGAAGGCGACGGCGCGCTGGCGGTGACCGTCACGGGGCAACCCGAGCTGACGGCCCGCGACATCCAGGTTCCGGCCGATGTCAGCTCCGCGGCCTTTCCCCTGGTGGCCGCGCTGATCGTGCCGGATTCCGGGATCGTGCTGACCGATGTCGGGATCAATCCGCGGCGCACGGGGCTGATCGATACGCTGCAGGAGATGGGGGCCGAAATCCGGCTCGCCAACGCACGCGACGTCGCCGGCGAGCCGGTGGCCGACCTGCACGTGCGCGCCGGGCCGCTGTCCGGCGTCGCGGTGCCGGCGTCGCGGGCCCCGTCGATGATCGACGAGTATCCGGTCCTGGCCGTCGCCGCCGCGGCCGCCCGGGGCAGGACCGTGATGCGCGGCATCGCGGAGCTCCGGGTCAAGGAGAGCGACCGGCTGGCCGCCATGGCCCGGGGCCTGGCCGCCTGCGGCATCGAGGTCGAGGAAGGCGAGGACAGCCTCGTCGTGCACGGTTGCGGCGGCAGGGTGCCGGGCGGGGCAACGATACAGACCGATCTCGACCACCGCATCGCCATGGCCTTCCTGGTGCTCGGCCTAGCCGCGGAGCGCGCGGTCACGATCGACGATGGCGGGCCGATCGACACCAGCTTCCCGGGCTTCGCCGACCTGATGAACGGGCTCGGCGCCGCTATCGGCCCCGCCGGGACAGGCCGATGATCATCGCGGTCGACGGGCCCGCAGCATCCGGCAAGGGAACGCTGGCGCGGCGCCTCGCCGAACATTACGGCCTGGCCCATCTCGACACCGGCCGCATCTACCGGGCCGTCGGTCTGGCGGTGCTTCGGGCCGGCGGCGATCCCGCGGATGCCGCGTCTGCCGAGGCCGCCGCCCGGGCCCTCGACCCGGCTGCACTGGACGACCCGGCGATCGCCGGCGACGAGGCCGCCCAGGCGGCCTCCAAGGTGGCGGCGATCCCAGCGGTGCGGGCGGCGCTGCTGGCGTTTCAGAGGGGGTTCGCGGCGCACCCGCCGGGCGGCGCCGCGGGGGCGGTGCTCGATGGCCGGGACATCGGCACGGTCGTATGCCCCGGTGCCGACTGCAAGTTCTTCGTAACCGCCAGCGCCGAAATCCGCGCGGCGAGGCGGCATAAGGAGTTGCTCAACCGGGGCGAGGCCAGTATATATGCGCGCGTCCTGCAGGATTTGCGGGAGCGCGACGCGCGCGACAGCGCGCGCACCGTCGCCCCGTTGAAACCGGCTGACGACGCCATCGTGCTGGATACGAGCGATATGGATGCCGATGCGGCCTTCGCCACAGCGGTCAGGCATATTGAAGCCGTTCTGGACGGTGGCGCCACAGCAGGATAGCGGGGCGGTATCCGTGGCCTCCGGGCCGCATACATATTCACCAGAGACCGCCGGAGACAACCGGCAGGCCGGAAATGCACTGAACTGAAAGGACCGCAGAAGACATGGCTGACGCGCAGGAAAAGGAAAGCTTCGCAGCGCTATTGGAAGAGTCGCTCGTCGCGAACGAGGGGCTCGAGGGATCCGTCATCCCGGGTACGGTGGTCAGCGTCGACAACGATTTCGTCGTCATCGACGTGGGCCTGAAGGCGGAGGGACGGGTTCCCTCCAAGGAATTCGCCGCCCCCGGGCAAAAGCCGGAACTGAAGCCCGGCGACATCGTCGAGGTGTTTCTCGAGCGCATGGAAGACCGCCACGGCGAGGTCATGCTGTCCCGCGAGAAGGCGCGTCGCGAGGAAGCCTGGGGCCAGCTTGAGGTCGCTTTCCGGAACAACGAGCGGGTCACCGGCGTCATCTACCACCGCGTCAAGGGCGGGTTCACCGTCGACCTGACCGGTGTCAGCGCGTTCCTGCCGGGCAGCCAGGTCGATATCCGGCCGGTCCGCGACGTCACGCCGCTGATGAATACGCCGCAGCCGTTCCAGATCCTGAAGATGGACCGCAGCCGCGGCAACATCGTGGTCTCGCGCCGCGCCGTGCTCGAGGAGAGCCGCGCCGAGGCGCGCAACGAGCTGGTCGCCAACCTGAAGGAAGGCCAGGTGCTGCAGGGCGTGGTCAAGAACATCACCGATTACGGCGCGTTCGTCGATCTCGGCGGTGTCGACGGCCTGCTGCACGTCACCGACATCGCCTGGCAGCGCATCAACCATCCCTCTGAGGTCCTGCAGATCGGCCAGACGGTCGATGTCCAGGTCATCCGCTTCAATCCGGAGACCCAGCGCATCAGCCTCGGCATGAAACAGCTGGAAGCCGATCCGTGGGACGACGTCGTGGCGAAGTATCCCGTCGGCTCGAAGTTCACCGGCCGGGTCACCAACATCGCCGACTACGGCGCGTTCGTCGAGCTGGAGCCGGGCATCGAGGGCCTCGTCCACGTGTCCGAGATGAGCTGGACGAAGAAGAACGTGCATCCCGGCAAGATCGTCTCCACCAGCCAGGAGGTCGAGGTGATGGTCCTCGACGTCGACCCTCAGAAGCGGCGGATCAGCCTGGGCCTCAAGCAGTGCCTCGACAATCCGTGGGACACCTTCCTGGCCGAGCACACGGCCGGCTCGGAGCTCGAGGGCGAGATCAAGAACATCACGGAGTTCGGCCTGTTCGTCGGACTGCCCGGCGACATCGACGGCATGGTCCACATGTCGGACATCAGCTGGCGGAAATCCGGCGAGGACGCGATCGCCGACTACAAGAAGGGCGACGTGGTGAAGGTCAAGGTGCTCGACGTCGACGTCACCAAGGAGCGCATCAGCCTCGGCATCAAGCAGCTGCGCGAGGATCCGGTCGAAGGCGGCATGAAGTCGATCCGCAAGGGCGCCGTCGTCACCTGCACCGTTTCCAGGGTCCTGGACAGCGGAATCGAGGTGATGGCCAACGAAACGGTGCCCGGCTTCATCCGCAAGGCCGACCTGTCGCGGGATCGCTCGGAACAGCGGCCCGACCGGTTCGCCGTTGGTGAGAAGGTGGACGCCAAGATCACTTCGATCGACAAGACCGGCCGCAAGGTCAACCTGTCGATCAAGGCGCGCGAGGTCGAGGAAGAGAAGAAGGCGATGGAGGAATTCGGCAGCTCGGATTCCGGCGCCTCGCTCGGCGACATTCTCGGCGCCGCCATCAAGTCCAAGCAGCAGGAGCGTGAGCGCGCCGACGAGAAAAGCAAGGCGGACAAGACTGCCAGGGCCAAGAAGGCCGCGGCGGATGACGGCGCGGAGTCCGGCGAGGCGGCCAAGAAGGCGAAGCCCGCCAAGGCCAAGAAGGCCGGTGAGGCCGACGACGCGGCGAAGGAGGAGGCCAAGCCTGCCAAGGCGAAGAAGGCCGAGGCCGGCAAGGCTGACGAGGCCGGGGCCGGCAAGGCCGACGAGGCCGAGAGCAAGGCGGAAAAGCCCAAGAAGACGGCCAAGGCCAAGAAGGC
Source organism: Alphaproteobacteria bacterium (assembly GCA_041602815.1). Classification (GTDB taxonomy): domain Bacteria; phylum Pseudomonadota; class Alphaproteobacteria; order UBA8366; family JADFVY01. The sequence continues at coordinate 46,769 of JBFIFO010000006.1, forward strand.
CGACCAGGATACTGCGAAGGACGAGGCCGATGACGGCAAGGCCGCGAAAGCGAAGAAAGCGGCCGCCAAGAAGGTGAAGGCGGACGGATAACCACCGCCCCTGTTGCGACCGGCAAGCGGCGATGTGACCTGCGGGCAGATCGCCGCCGGCCGGTGTCGTGCCGGACAGGACTTCAAATTTGCGTTTGGTTTGTGAGGCTTAACGCTTGACGGAGGGAACCTGCTTTGGCACGCTTCGCTTTTGGACAACGCCGGGGACCCGCGACGGCGCCGCCATTCCCCCGGTAATTCAGGTAATGCCGTGTCACCGGAGGGGTGTCCCTGATGACGAAATCAGAACTGATCCAGAGGCTGGCGGAAAGGCATCCGCATCTCATCCACCGGGAGGTGGAGCGCATCGTGAGCACCGTGTTCGATGAAATTTCGTCGGCCCTGGAACGTGGCGATCGCGTGGAACTGCGCGGCTTCGGTACCTTTTCCGTCAAGCACCGGGCCGCCCGGATCGGCCGCAACCCGCGGACGGGCGCAACCGTTCATGTCTCACCCAAGACCGTTCCGTTCTTCAAGACAGGCAAGCATTTGCGTGAGCTTGTAAACTCGGGCTCCAATTGAGCTTCGGGCGCAGAGGCGCCATCGCATGAGACTCGTCTACTGGTTGATCGCCATACCGCTGCTCGTGGTGATGCCGCTGTTTGCCACTTCGAACCTTGAGACAGTCATGCTTAAATTGTGGCCACTGCCGGAGCGGTGGTCGGTATCTGTGCCGCTGTTCGCCGTCGCGCTCGGCGGGCTGGCCATAGGATTCTTCGCGGGTGGCTTCGTTGCCTGGTTCAGCGCCGGCCGCGCGCGCGCCCGCGCCCGGGCGGCCGAGCGCACCGTGCGGATCCGCGAGATCGAGATCGAGGAGCTGCGCCGCAAGGTCGAGGAGGCGGAGCGCGCCAGCGCCGCGGCGAAGGCCGAGGCCCCGCCCGGGCTGCCGGCGCCCGCCGAAGCCGTGGCAGGCCGCTAGCCGGCGCGGATCCGGCCGGCACGAAAAATCGTTCCGCAACGATTGTGGCTGGTGTAAACCCCTTCGCGTAACGCTAAGGGAGACATGCGCCGTGGCCGGAGCAGGCCGGAACCCGATATTCGTCGCCATCGACACGCCGGATCTTGAAAGCGCGCGCGCGCTTGCGCGAAGCCTCGAAAACGCCGTCGGCGGCATCAAGCTCGGCCTCGAGTTCTTCGGCGCCAACGGGCCGGCCGGGGTGCGCGACATCGCCGCCGGCCACGAGCGGCTGTTCCTCGACCTGAAGTTCCACGACATCCCGAACACCGTGGCCGGCGCCGTGCGCGCCGCCGTGCGGCTGCGACCGATGATCCTGAACGTCCACGCCGCCGGCGGCCGGGCCATGATGGCGGCGGCGCGGCAGGCGGCGGAGGACGAGGCCGAAGCTCTCGGGGTCCCGCGGCCGCTGGTCATCGCCGTGACCGTGCTGACCAGCCTGGACGATGCGGATCTCGCGGCAACCGGCGGGATCCCGCCGGTCGCCGCACAGGCCGTCCGGCTGGCGCGCCTGGCCCGCAACTGCGGCCTCGACGGCGTGGTCTGCTCGCCGCGCGAGATCGCGCCGATCCGTGAGGCCTGCGGCCCCGACTTCACCCTCGTGGTGCCCGGAATCCGCCCTGCCGGCGCCGCGAAGGGCGATCAGAAACGAACCATGACCCCGACCGAAGCCCTGGCTGCCGGCGCCGACTGGCTGGTCGTCGGCCGCCCGATCACCGAGGCTGCCGACCCGGCCGAGGCCGCGCGCCGGATCGCGGCCGAGATTGCCCCGTCATGACGGTCCGCGCCAAGATCTGCGGCCTCAACGATCCCGAGGGCGTGCGCGCCGCGGTCGAGGGCGGCGCCGCCTTCGTCGGCTTCGTGTTCTACCCGCGCAGCCCGCGCGCGATCTCGCCGGAGCGTGCGGCCGAGCTGGCCGCCCTGGTCCCCGCCAGCGTCGGCAGGGTCGGGCTGTTCGTCGACGCAGGCGACGACGACATCGACGCCGTGGTCTCGCAGGCCGCGCTCGACATGCTGCAGCTGCACGGCGCGGAGAGCCCGGAGCGCGTCTCCGAGCTGCGCGCGCGCACCGGGCTGCGGGTGATGAAGGCGGTGCCGGTCGCCGCCGCCGCCGACGTCGAACGCGCCGCCGACTATTACGCCGCGGCGGACTGGCTGATGTTCGACGCCAGGCCGCCGAAGGCCATGACCGACGCGCTGCCCGGCGGTAACGCCCTGGCGTTCGACTGGCTGCTGCTCAAAGGCTGGGACTTCCCGCTGCCCTGGATGCTGGCCGGCGGGCTCGAGGCGGGCAACGTGGCCGAGGCGGTGCGCCTGTCCGGCACCCGGTTCGTCGACACCTCCTCGGGCGTCGAGGACAAGCCCGGCGTCAAGAACCCGGAGCGCATTCGCGCCTTCCTGAAGGCGGTGGCCGCCCTCTGATCGCCGGCGTCGCCTGCGGTCGGCACGCCCCGGTTAACGGGCGCTTGCGGCGGAGCGGCCGCTTGCCTATCGTGCCGGGGACATTGTCCGGCGCGGGCGCCGAATCCGAGAAGAAAACAGGGAGTATCATAATGAAACCTCTTGCAGCGATGGCCGGGGCCCTGGCCCTGGCGGCGGCGATCGCCATACCGGCGCAGGCCGAAACCACGCTTCGCATCACCCTGCAGCTGCCCCTGAAGGCGCATCTCGGCCAGAACCTCTTGATGTTCAAGGAGGAGGTCGAGCGCGAATCCAAGGGCGACATCAAGGTCGAGATCTACGACTCGGCGCAGCTCTACAAGGACAAGGAGGTGCCGCAGGCGGTCGGCTCCGGCGCCATCGAGATGGGCGTCGCCTCGCTGACCCGCTATGTCGGCGAGATCCCGGCCGTCGACATCTTCTACGTGCCGTTCATGTTCAATACCGACGCCAAGGTCCGCGCTGCGGTCGCGCCGGGCAGTCCGGTGCGCGCCCCCATCGACGATGCGATCCTGAAGACCGGCAGCCGCGTCCTGTGGTGGCAGGCCTATGGCGGCGCCATCATGCTGTCCAAGGGCGGCCCCCTGCGGACCCCGGCCGACATCAAGGACAAGAAGGTGCGCGTGTTCGGCCGCACGCTGGGCAAGTTCATCGAGTCGCTGGGCGGCGCGCCGACACTGATCTCCGGCTCCGAGCAGTACGTCGCCTACCAGCGCGGCACCGTCGA
>JBFIFO010000007.1:0-44953 GCA_041602815.1 Alphaproteobacteria bacterium
CCTCGAGAGCCGGATGGCCGACCTGTCCGGCGCCCTGTCGACGGTGTCGGCGAGCCTGACGCGCCTGGAAGGGCGCCTCGCCCGCCTCGAGGCGATGCAGCAGGAGGTGCCCGAGCCTGTGCGACAAGAACTTGAGGGCATCGGTGCGCGGCTGAACGAGCTGCAGGCCGGCATCGCGTCTCGCGAAGAAAGCTTTCGCGCGCAGGACACGGTCCTGTCGGACGGGCTCGAGAAGCTGGGGTCGGCTGCGGCGAATCTCGAGTCCCGGTTGTCGGAGCTGGAGAAGCGGCCGATCCAGACGGGCGAAAAGATCGCAGCCCTCGCCCTGGCCGTCGGTCAGCTCGAAGCGGCTCTGAACAGCGGCCGGCCCGTCCGGTCGGCGCTCGATCGCCTGGCCGCGCTCGGCCACGACGATCCGCTGATAACGGACGGCACCGCCATCGCCGAGCTTGAACCGTGGGCCGACCAGGGCATCCCCGACCGCCTTGCACTGCACCGCCGCTACGTGGATCTCATGCCGCAGATTGCCCGTGCATTGTCCGGCGCGGGCGAGGAGGGATGGCTTGATAGCGTCTGGAACAGTATCAAGGGACTGGTGACGATTCGCAGGATCGATGCCGACGGCAAAGGCTCGCCGGTCAGCCGTGCGGAGATGGCCATGGAACGCGGCGACCTTGCGGCCGCCGCGGCGGCGTTCGAGGGGGTCGACAACCTGGGCCCCGAGGGAAATGGCTGGCTCACCCTGGTTCAGGCGCGCATCGCCGCCGAGCAGGAGATCGATTCGCTCTACGGCGCGGTCATCGCGCCACTGGCCGGGACGGCCGGCGCGGGGGCGAACACCCCATGACGCGTGCCCTCTTCCTGTTCTTTCAGATTGCCGCGGTCGTGGGAGTCGCCTGGGCGCTTACCAGATGGCCGGGCCGGATTGCCATCGACTGGCAGGGCTGGCGGATCGACATGTCCGTCGGGGTCCTGGTTCTGATCGTCGCCGCACTCATCGGGCTGGTGGTGGTAATTGTGCGGTTCTGGGGCGCCATCCGCCGGGCCCCCGGCCAGTTCCTCGAGTCGCGGCGCGCAAGCCGCAGGCAACGCGGCTACAAGGCGCTGACCCAGGGCATGGTGGCGGTGGCCGCCGGTGACGTTCAGGAAGCGCGCCGTGCCGCCCGCCGCGCGGATGCCCTCTTGGACGAGCCGCCGCTGACCATGCTGCTGTCCGCGCAGGCGGCCCAGCTCGGCGGTGAGGAGATCGCCGCCCGGCGCTATTTCGAGGCGATGCTGGACCATCCGGACACGGCCTTTCTCGGCGTGCGCGGGCTCTTGATGCAGGCGATCCGGGCGGGCGACAAGGCGGAGGCGCTGCGGCTTGCCGAGCGCGCCTACAGGCTGCGCCCCGAGACCGAATGGGTCGTCGACCAGCTGTTCGAACTCCAGGTGGAATCGGCCTTGTGGAGCGACGCCAACGAGACCATTGCCACGGCCATCCGCCGCAAGACCCTGCCGGCCGCGGATGCCCGCCGCCGGCGTGCCGCCGTGCTCGTCGAGCACAGTCGCGTCGCCGAGTCGGAGGGCGACCTGGATACGGCGCTCAGCCGGGCCCGCGAGGCGCACGATCTGGATCCCGGGCTGGTCCCTGCCACGCTTGCGCTCGCCCGTTTGTTCAAGGCAAAGGATCGTGCCGGACGCGCGGTACGACTCATTGAAGAAGCATGGGCGCGCGGCCCCACCCCGGAGCTGGCAACCGCCTATGGCGCCCTGATTGAGGACACCGATCCGCTTGCCCGGGTGAAGCGGTTCCAGCGGCTGTTCAGTTTCCGGCCGGACCACCGGGAAAGCCATATCGCGCTTGCCGAGGCGTCGCTCGCGGCCCGCCTGTGGGGCGAGGCGCGCAAGCATCTTACGGCTGCCGCGGGACAGGCGCCGACGGCGCGGGTATGCCGCCTGATGGCCGAGCTGGAGGAGCTGGAGAGCGGCGACATGGCGGCGTCCCGGCAATGGCTCGCACGCGCGACGACCGCGACGCCGGACGAGGCCTGGGTCTGCAAGAGCTGCGGCGCGGTCGCCGGATCGTGGAGCGCGCTGTGCGGCAACTGCAACGGATTCGGCTCGCTCGCATGGCAGGCGCCGCCACGGGCAATGCGGCTGACGGCACCGAAGACCGCCGAGATTGGCGATAAACGGAAGGAGCGCAGGGCGGCCCTGCCGTCGCGCCAGGGCAGCGCCAAGCCGCCGCCCGCGGCGTGACGGGCGTTGGGTCGGTCCGGCCGCCTGGCGGGACCTCGATGCCGGATCCGGGCGCCGATTTGGCGCATGCTTGGACCGCGTCCCGGGCACGTCGACTCGCGGAAGGGATAACTTGCACTTGGCGGCTCATGGCCCTATGTTCCGGTCGCTTCGTGCCGACGTAGCTCAGCGGTAGAGCAACTGATTCGTAATCAGTAGGTCCGCAGTTCAAATCTGCGCGTCGGCACCATTTCCCCTTTATTTTATAGTGATTTCGCGGTTTCTGTTGCTATGCCGGACGGGGACTGCCGGTGCCGATTGCGGCTACGGCGGAAAGATTTGTTTCAATTCCTTGAAAACCGGGGCATATTAGCAAGTACTGTGGGTAACATCTGTTAGCGCGAAGGGGACGTTCTTCGGGCATGGAGCACGACACCGACGGAACTCTCCTCCGCACGGCGCGCGCGGCGCTCGTCTCCGGGCAAGGTGCCCTGAACAAGGGGTGGCACGGCCTCTTCCATATTCCGTTCCGGGCCTGGCTCAGCTATCTGATCGCACGGCGCTGGCTGTTCATCGCCTTTGCCGTCGGCGCGATCATCCTCAACCTGCCCCAGCCGGACGGTTTGACCCGCGAAGGCATGATCGTGCTGACCATGTCGGTCATGGCGACGATCCTGTTCGTGACCGAGCCGGTGCCGCTGCCGACGGTAGCGCTCCTGCTGATCGTCGGCGAGGTGCTGCTGCTGGGGCGGGCCTCGTCCGAGGTGGCGCGCAGCCTGATGAACGACTCGGTCCTGTTCATCATGGGATCCCTGATGATCGCCGTCGCCGTCGTCAAACAGAAGCTCGACCGCCGTATCGCATTCCTGATCGTGCGTTTCACGGGGACGCGAACCGCCAACGTCTGCATGGGGATCACACTGGTCTCGGGCGTCCTCGCCTCGTTCGTCGGCGAGCACACGGTCGCCGCCATGATGCTGCCCGTCGGGGTGACGCTGATCCGCTTGACCTCCGACGATCCGGCACAGGTTCGCCGGCTGGCCGCGGTACTGCTCTTTTCCATCAGCTACGGCGCCTCGATTGCCGGCGTCGGCACTCCGTCGGGTGGCGCGCGCAACGCCATCATGATCGGCTACTGGCACCAGTTCTTCTACAATCCGACCGATCCGGCGACCTGGAAATACGCCGTCAACTACATGCGGTGGATGGCCTTCGCCTACCCGTTGTTTCTCATCCAGGTGCCGTTCGTCACCGCGGTCTTGTTCTTTACCTTCCGGCCGAAGCAGAAGAATATAGCCCGCGCCGTGGTGCGGTTGCGCGCACAGCTTGCCGACCAGGGTTCAATGAAGGTGTCCGACTGGTCGACGATCGTCATCTTCGCGGTGATCCTGCTGCTGTGGATCTTCGCGTCCGACGGCATCGGTCTTGGCATCGTCGCCATCCTCGGGGCCGCCGCATTCCTCGTGGTCGGGCTGGTCGGCTGGGAGGAGATCAACAACGGTGTCAACTGGGGCGTGGTGCTTCTCTACGCCGCAGTCATCTCGCTCGGCGTGCAGATGAAGGAGACCGGTGCCGCCCTGTGGGTGGCGGAAAGCTTCCTTGCCCTGCTGGAGCCGTTTGGCGCAAATCAGGGCTTCGGTCTTTGGGCTGCCGTGATCGCGCTGACCACCGCTGTGACCAACACGATGTCGAACGGCGCTGCCGTCGCCGTGCTCGGGCCCATCGTCCTGAAGCTTGCCGTCGTTGCGAACGAGGAGCCACTCGTGCTCGGCTTCCTGACGGCGGTCGCCTCGGCCTTTGCGTACCTCACGGTCGTCGGCACGCCTGCCTGCACGATCGTCTATGCGTCGGGATACCTGCGCACGACCGATTTCTTGAAAGCCGGCTGGAAAATGGTCCTTGTATCGACCATCATTACTCTGTTCGCGGCCTCCATGTACTGGCCGCTGCTGCTATAGGCGAGCAAGGGGGGCACAACGGGCATGGACCGACCGGACGAAAAACGGTTCCGCATCCTCGTCTGCATCGACGGTTCGGATGAATCGTACAGGGGCCTGCGCTACGCCGCCCGTCTCGGCGGCGGCGTCGACGCGGACATCTGCCTCCTGTTCGTGCGCCCGGTCGACCAGGGGCTGCGCTCCGGCGGCCTCGAGGCGCGTGTCGTGCGCGAGAACCTGCTCGAATGGGGGCTTGAGCTGCCCGGCACCAAGCACCTCAAGAAGGGTCAGGAAATCCTCACCGAACTGGGCTTGATGAGCGACGACTGGGCGCAACAGATCGTGCATGTCGACAAGCAAGGCGATCCACTTGGCGACAACTCCATCATCTACACCAGCAGGAACGGCAAGAAGGTGACGCTGAAGCTGGAGGTCGCCCCCGATATCGTCGGCGGCATTCTCGAGGAGGCCGAGGGCGGCGGCTACGACCTGCTGATCATCGGTGCCTCGGAGCGCTGGCAGACCGGGATCATCAAGACGATCTGGGACCCTGCCGTGGCCCAGAAGGTTGTCGCGCGCGCGCCGTGTTCGGTGATCGTGGCGCGTGAGCTCGAACAGGGCCGCGGCCACCTGATCTGCACTGACGGGACTGACAATGCCATCGACATCGCCCGCAAGGACGCGATCCTCGCGAGCCGCTGCAACTGTCCGATATCCCTGATCACCGTGGTGCCGGAAACCGCAACAGAGGCGGAGGGTGCCGAGATCCTGCTGCGCACGCGGCAGGCCATTGAGGAGGAGGGCCCGGAAGTTGTCGAGTCGCTCCTGAAGATTGGCGATCCTGTCGGGGAGATCGTCCGGGCGGGTGCCGAATACTCGGTCATCGTCATCGGCCGCTCCAACAAGCCGCGCAAGTGGTGGCTGTTCGAATCGGACATCGCCTACCAGGTGCTGGAGCGGGCCGACAATTCGGTCATGATCGTCCGCTGACCGTTACGGCAACGGCAATGTGAAGAGCCGGCCGAACTGCGGCTGCGGATCGTCGATGCCGGCAAGCCGCAAGCAGTGCCATGCCATGGCATGATTGCTCGACGTCACCGGCTTGCCCAACTCTTCCTCCACCTCGCGCGCGATGGTGGCCAGGCGGATGCTGGTGCAGGACACGAACACCGCATCGACACCGGTCCTTTGGCCGAGCTCGAGCGCGGCCGCGCGCACCGATGCAAGATCGATCCGGGCTGCGACGTTGTCGTTCTCCTCGTTGAACGACCCAAACACGGGCACCCGATAGCCGCGCGCCTCTATGTAGCTGCGGACCCGGCGGTTGACGTCATCGCGATACGGGGTCAGCACCGCGATGCTGCGCGCCCCGAACGCGTCGAAAGCGGCGAAGGCCGCGGTGATCGGCGTGGTGCAGGCGACGCCTGGGCGGGCCTCTTGAATCCGGTCGAAGACCGTCTGCTCGCCGAGGACCATGCTGGCCGAGGTGCAGCCGTACGCGACCACGTCGAGCGGCATGCCGGGCAGGATCAGATCCGCGGTCGGCGCGATACGCGATTCCATGGCGGCGAGCGTTTCCGGGGTGATCGCCGGGTCGTTGCGAATGCGCGCGTGGTAAAATGCAACGCCGGGCAGGTCGATAATCCGGCGGAATTCATGCTCGAGCGTATGGTCGGAGGCCAGCACGATAACGCCGATCCGCGCCCGTTCGGCGACACCCCCGTCTGTGCGGAAGGGGATGCCGACACGATTGACGAAATCCTCCCGGGCATCCGTCTGTGCCTTTGCGGTGTCAGCCATCCGGGCCCCTCCGTTTCCTACTGGTCCGGCTCAACGCGGCGTCATTCCGTCCAGGTTCAGGACGGGCGTCCGCCGCGCGACCAGGTCGGCGACGATCGACGCCGTTCCGCAGGCCATGGTCCATCCCATATGGCCATGGCCGGTATTGTAGCAGAGATTGCGATGCCTGCCGAAACCGAGGATCGGTGTGCCTTCAGGGGTCATCGGGCGCAGCCCGGCCCAGAACTCCGGCCGGTCGTAATCGCCGCCGTCGGGGTAAAGGTCGCGAATGGCCTGCAGCATGTTGCGGAAGTCGCCGGGGCGATGGCCGGTGTTGTAGCCGGCGAATTCGGCGGTGGCGGTGACCCGCAGCCGGTCACCCATCGGGCAGTAGGCGACGAGGTTGTCCTCGTCGACGCCACCGATGGCGGGGGCCGCGCCTGCCGGCCCCAGCGGCACCGTCACGGAATAGCCCTTGACCGGGTAGACCGGCAGTGCGACCCCGAGCGGGCGGACCTGGTGCGGGCTGTAACAGCCCAGCGCCAGCACGTAAATGTCGGCCGTCAGGTCGCCCTGGTCGGTGCGGACGCACGCAATGCGGTTCCCATCGGCCATCAGGGCCTTGACGGTGCGGCCGTAATGAAAGTGCACGCCGCGATCCACGCACAGGCGGGCGAGTTCGGCGGTAAACATCCTGGCATCCCCGCTTTCGTCCGTCGGGCAGTAGATGCCGCCCGCGATGCGGTCGCGCGCCGCCGCCAGCGCAGGATCGATCTCAGCGATCCGGTCCGGATCGACGATCTCCTGCCCCTGTCCGGCGTCGGCGAGGATACGCATGTTGGCAATACCCCGCTCGAGCGATGCCGGCGTCCGGTACAGGTAAAGCAGGCCGCCCATACGGCCGTCGTATGCAATTCCTGTTTCGGCGACGAGATCTTGGAAGATGCGCTGCGAGTACCGGCACAGCGCGTGTTTGCGCAACGTATTTGTGCGGGCGCGGCCCGGCGTGCACTCCCGCAGGAATCGCAGAAACCAAGCCCACATGCGCGGATCTGCCGTCAGGCGGAGACGGAACGCCTGATCGTCGCGCCACAGCGACCGCAACAGGATCCTTGGTGCCTTCGGTGACGCCCACGCAAGGGCGTGGCCCGGCGCGATGAGCCCCGCGTTGGCGAAGCTGGTCTCCAGCGCCGGTGCCGGCTGCCGCTCGACGACCGAGACCGCATGGCCGTCGCGGAGCAGAAACCAGGCGGCCGAGACACCGGCGACGCCGCCGCCCAAGACGAGAACCTTCACGGCGCCGTCCTCCGACGTTCGCAACCGGCCGGACGGTGTGTCCGCGCAGCCGTGGAATTACCGGCTCGAAAATCCCGGTTGATATTGCGATTCGTGCAGCGCATTTTACCGACAATTCAGAAAAATTAAGATAAATACATAATTTGTTAGGGAATCCGCAATATTCCTTACCTTGTTATTGACGAGCACAACGAGTACGGGTTCGCGCTTTGAACACGCCGTTAATCGTCGTCATTGATGACCGCCCGGAAAAGCGTCGGCGGTTGTTGAGCCTGGCCGAGACAGTGGCCGCGGATGCGCGTGTCGAGGGTTTCGCCACACTGACCACGGCACTCGAGGCGGCAAAGTCTGCGCCGCCAGACCTGGTCATGGTGGGGCGGATGGTGCCCGCGCAAAACTGCGTGCGGGCGATCCGCCGGTTCCGGAAGATCCCAGAATGCGAGGACATCCCGATCATTCTTGTGGCCGATACCGAGGAACTTCGCATTCGCTACCGGGCGTTGGAGGCCGGTGTTTCCGACGTGCTGCCCGATCCGCCCGATCCGGGCGAACTCAGGTTCCGGGCGCACAATCTCCTGGTCACGCACGAGCAGATAAAGTTACTGAAATTCCGGACCGCCCTGCTGGAGCGTGGACTTGCCGCCAAGGAACGCCGGCACCGACGCGATCTGAAAGCGACGCGCAACAATTTGCGCGGCATCGTCGATACAGTGCCGGCCATGGTCTCCGTCGCCGACCGCGACGGGAACTTCGTATTCATCAATCAGTTTCTTGCCGCGTTCGTTGGCAAAACGCCGGAGGAAGCGATCGGCGCGCCGATCAAAGAGATACTCGGCCCACAGCATGCCGAACGTGAAATGGCCGCTAATGCGGAGGTCTTTCGCGGCGTCGGCACACTGTCGGGTTACGAAGAGGAGGTCACCGACGCGAGCGGCCTCGTACGCACGTTCCTGTCGACCAAGTCCGCGCTACGCGATGAGGACAACCGGATCGTCAATGTGATCACCGTGGCCCAGGACATAACGTTCCGCAAATGGGTCGAATCCGAGCTCCGCGAGGCGAAGGACGCGGCGGAAGCGGCGAGCCGGGTGAAGACGGAATTCCTGGCCAATGTGAGCCACGAGCTGAGGACGCCCCTCAATGCCATCATCGGCTTTGCCGAGGGCATCGGCGATGGCCTGTTCGGCGACCCCGACCTAGAACGGTATCGCGAATATACGCAACACATCTCGATGAGCGCGCGCCACCTGAAGGCGATCATCGACGACATCCTCGATATTGCCAGCCTCGAGGCCGGCGGGCTGGACATCAACAGGACCGAAGCCGATCCGGTGGCCGCGGTGGCCGATATCGTACGGGCCGCCGAATCGTCGGCGGCGCAGGCGCGTGTGACGCTGTTGATCGTCGGCCGCGAGGACATTCCGGCGATCCGGACCGATCCCGATCGCCTGCGGCAGATTCTCGCCAATCTCGTGTCCAATGCAATCAAGTTCAGCCCGGAGGGCGGTGAGGTACAGGTCGAGTTAAGCGAGGATGTCCGCGGCGACGTGCGGATCAGCGTCAAGGACAGCGGCATGGGAATTGCCGCCGAGGACCTCCCGATGGCCACCGACCGGTTCGGGCGTCTGACAGGCGATCCGATGAGCAATCCGATCAGCGGGATGGGTCTTGGCCTGCCGCTCTCCATCAGCCTTGCGGAACTGATAGGCGCCAGGGTCGATATCGACAGCCAGAAAGGCGCCGGCACCCGGGTTACGCTGATCTTTCCCGCCGAAAGGCTTCTGCGCGCCGGCGCAATGGCGGGCTGAAGCGTCAGCCGTCCCTGTCCGCCGTGTCCTGCGCCGTGCCGGCGGGGCGATCGGATGCGCTGCCCGACGGGTGGGACGTCGCCTCCTCCGGCCGGTCCTGCTGAGCGAACCAGACGGTCCGCTGCGGGAACGGGATCTCGATATCCTCGGCATCGAACCGTCGTTTCAGAAGTCGGTTGAAGGCGCGCCGCACGGCCCATTGCATGCCCGGCGCGGTCTTGATCCGGGCTCTGATCACGACGGCAGAATCGTCGAACCGGTCCAGCCCCAGCAGCTGCAGGTCTTCGAGGACCGACTCGCCCAGGACCGGATCCTGCCGCAACTCGCCGCCCACTGCCTCGATGACCCGCGAAACCGCGTCCACATCCTCCTTGTAGGCGATACCGATATCGAGCACCGCATATGCGAATTCACGGGTGTGATTGATCACGGTTGTCACGTCGCTGAAGGGAATCGTGTGCACCGTGCCCGAGGGGTCGCGCAGCCGGATCGAACGAATCGACAGTGCCTCGACGGTGCCCCCGTGGCCACCCAGCGTCACAAAGTCGTCGACCGAGACCGTGTCCTCGATCAGGATGAACAGGCCGGTTATCACGTCCCGAACCAGCGTCTGGGCGCCGAATCCGACGGCCAACCCGATGACGCCGGCACCGGCAAGCAGCGGCCCGATATTGATCCCGAGTTCCGACAGCACAGTCAGACCCACCACCACCGTCAGGACGACAAGTATCACCTTGCGCAGCAAGGGCAGCAACGTGCGGGCGCGCTGGCTCGGCGTCGTGTCCTCAGACGTCAGGTAGCGCTCGACGGCGGCACTTATCGCTTCCCACCCGACCAGCGCCAGAACCACGATGGCGCCGATGCTTGCGATGCGTCCGAGCAGCGCCCGTCCGGCCGGCTCGCTCAGCCACAGGAGAATGTCGACGCCCCACGTCTGCAAAATGGCCATGATCGCGACAAGCAAGGCGAAGCCGCGCAAGATTGCCTTTGCCACGGGCAGATACCGGTTGACCCTGGCCTCCAGCCCCGGCAGTCGCGTCGTCACCTCCTCGGAGAGCGCGAATGCCCGGTCCATGGAGCGCATCACGAAACTGAGCACGATCATGACGATCGCCACCGCCAAAAGGCTCAAGGCGGTCGACCGGATCATGTAAATGAACCCGCCGGGTACGCCGACGAACCAGATCAGATAGACGGCCACGACGTACAGGATCGCCAACACGTGCCACAGATCCGCGAATCGCTGCCGCAGGACGGACAGGCGGCTGCCCTCCTCGCCGCCGATAAAATCGGCGACCGGTCGCCGGTTCTGCAGGATCATCATGATCACGAACGATGTCAGCGCAAGGCCGAGCAGCTTGATCAGAAGGCTTTGCGCGGGAACGGGAAGCCCCAGCAGCCCGGCAATCTGCACCGTGAAATAGCCGTATATGCCAAGATCGGTGATGCGCCGGACCCAGATATACAGGTATTCCGCCGTCTCGTTGCTCACGTTGATCGGACGCGCTGCCGCGGCGGCCGGCGCGAGCAGCGTTCGCGCGACGGCATTCACCGCGCCGGCCAGGGCGACGGCGTAGATGATCGAGAGTGCCACCGGCCGCGCGACGCTGCTCGCCTCGAACACGCTGGCCGCGGCCCAGCCCGCGCCGGCGAACGCGAGTGGCGGCACCAGGATCAGGATGAGGCGGGCGATCAGAAGCGGGACCAACACAAGGACGCTTTCGCCCGACCGATGGGAGATGGCTTCCAGCGGCCGCTTCAGGATATACCGGACAGCGCGCGACGCGACCAGGCCGACGCCGACCACGGCGATGAACGACAGGAGCCCGATGAGCCAGACTTCACGGATCGCGGGATCGAGGAACTGATCGCGCAGACTGCCGAACATTCCGGGGACCGCCAGCAAGGCTTCGGCGACGGCCGCCAGCTGACGGCCCAGCTCTTCACTGTGCGCCGACAACCGCTCGACGACCAGGTTGCCAAACGTCTGGTCCGCCGGCTGCTCGGCCCGCGCTTCCGCCTTCTTCAGCTCAATGAGCGTCCTGAGCCGCTGGACCAGCGCCGCACGTTCGCCGTCGTCCTCGATGGCCGCGACGAGGTCTTCAAGCTCCGCCACCGTGATCGTCTCCGGCGGTGCCTCGGCGGCCGGGGCGATGTCAGTAAGCCAGACCAGGGCCAGCGCAGTGGCCAGGATGGCGCAGAGCCGGAAACGCGTCATATTGAGATTGCAAGTTTTGCCAACGGATCGAATGCCGCGCTACTGTAACTATTCATGCCCGACATGTCACACCAATCCCGCACAAAACCGATATTGCCGATTTCGCTTTGTCGCAAGCCGGGTATTATCTCGTAACGCCAACATTCCCGGAGCCGCCAATGAATGTCCTGGTTCGATCCGCCCTGATGCCGTTCGTGGGTATCGCGATGGCCGTGACCGCCGCCACTGCCCAGGAGATCGAAGGGGTTGCGGAGGTGCGCTCGGGGAACGAGATCGACGTCGGTGACACGATGATTCGCCTCTACGGTGCGCTGGCGCCGCAGCCCGACGAGACGTGCGATACGGGCGAACGGCGATTTCGGTGCGGTGTGATCGCGTGGTCAGAACTTATCCGGCTCGCCGACGGATTCCGGTTGTCTTGCGATCTTGAGGACCTCCGCGCGGCCGATGGCACCCGATACGCGACCTGCTATGTCGGTGAGCGTGACGTCAACGAGGCCCTGGTCCGCAGTGGTTGGGCCGAGGTGGCGGAAGGCATCGACCGTTACCGTGTCGACCAGGAGGATGCCCGACGGGCGCGTCGCGGCCTGTGGGCCGGCCGCATCAGGCCGCCGGATCGCCGGCAGGCACCGTGATCGATAGCCCTCAAAAACCATAGAATATTCATGGACTTGGGCGCGGCGGAGATTGCATTCCGCAAGGCCACGCCGTTGCATCTTGCAATATGCATTTGCACACTGGTTGTAGTACCCGGCCCAGATTCGCGCGATAACGGTTTGATTTTCTAGGAATAAAAAGGCCCCGATACGCGTTCTAGCAAGGACGGTATCGGGGCCGAGTTGGCATAAGGAAGGGTTGCGTAGACATAACAAGCAAGGATCGTGCCAATCCTCCTCGTCGACGCGCAGCCAGCCGAAAAACCCGCGACCGCTTCGTCCGAACCGCCAGCCAGCCGCACCAAACGGGCAAAAAAACGCCCCGATGACGCATGCATCGGGGCCGAGTTGGCATAAGGAAGGGTTGCAGATACATTATAAGCAGGTTTCGTGCCAAACGCGCGAACCGCGCTCGAAAATGTGATAGGTTTCGCGGATGGTGACGGTTCGAAATGCCCTGTACAGGGCTATTCGCTTGGGTCCGCTCCTCATGCTGGCGGCGCTTGCCTTGAATGCCACGGCTGCGGCTGCCATGGCCGAACGGGCGGCAGACGACACGGACCGCGCGGCAGAGCGGATCGATATGTTGCGCACCATCGGTGCCCATACGGCCATCGCGGCCGGCGAAACCGGTGTTGCGGAAATCGATCCGCGGGTGATGGAGGTCATGGGTGCAGTGCCGCGCCACCTGTTCGTCCCCGAAGCGCTCACGGACTTCGCCTATGCGGACATGCCATTGCCCGTCAGCAAGGAGCAAAGCATCGCCCAGCCTTTTCTTGTCGCTCTTATGACCCACCTCGCCCGGGTCGGCCCTGACGACGTGGTCTTCGAGACCGGTACGGGAGCCGGGTATCACGCCGCGGTGCTTTCCAGACTGGCGCGGCGCGTGATCAGCGTGGAGGTCCTGGCGCCGCTGGCGCTGGAGGCGGCCGCCCGTTTGAAGCGTCTCGGATACGACAATGTCGAGGTGATCGCATCTGACGGTTATTACGGGGCGCCACGTCACGCGCCGTTCGATGCCATGATCATCAAGGAAGCGGTGGATCACGAGCCGCCCGTGCTCTTGCGTCAACTGAAGCCGGGCGGGCGCATGGTGATTCCCCTCGGTCCGCGCGACGGGCCGCAATACCTTACGCTCATCGAAAAAACCACGGGCGGCGAACTCCGACGCAGGCGAATTCTGTCGGTTCGGTTCACCCCGCTTCAGGGTGGCGAGCGGATCTAGCGCTCACCGACATCTATCGGGCGAAATGATTATGGCCCGCCGGATTTACGGGCGGGCCATGACGAAAGCCGGGCGGTTCCGAAGTGCCTGTTCAGTGGATCGAAACCGGCTCCTGGTCGAAGTCGCCGCCGTAGACGGACACCTGGCCCGCGGCCCAGTCCATTGCTTCCGTCAGTGTTTCATGGCCAACTTCGTCGGCGATGATATCCGCGAACTCGCGCAGCGCGGCCTCGAAATTCTCCGCGTGCAGCATTCTGCCATGGGCCTTGAGAAGCTTGACGCACACGGTGGCGTGCAAGATCCACAGAGCCGCCATCCGCGCATTGTAATCCTGTCCTGTCACCGTTCGTCTCTCCCGTTTTCCGCGTTTCCCACGCCGGGCATGGCGAAACGCGGGATTCCGACTGATGTCGAGGGGGCGATGATAACAGCCCACGGTTAACGTTCCGTTTAAGCGCCACTGGCGATGTCTGCCGCGGTGACGCGAAATTCGCCGAGCATTTTATGTATCGTTCATTCGCCCTTAAGCGCCCCGCGCGAGAGTCGGCAGGCCATCGACAGTGCCGGCCACAAGGGGACGTTCATGGCATCCCAGATCATCGCGAACCTCATTCCGCTCGGGGTTTTGGGTTTTCTCGTCGCACTCATCGTCCTGTCGCTGCCGTATCGCCGGCCGCGGCAGTTCACGGTGGCGACGCACATCGCGGCTGCGCCGAAGACGGTCTGGGACATCCATCAATTCGACCCGGACGACCCCAGGAGCGCCGCCGCGCACCCGAATACCGTCGCGCAGAAGGTGATCCAGGACACGCCCATGATCGTCGAGGAGACGTTCGATCGCAGTGGCGGCCACCGGACGGCGTTTGCCACGGTGCGTGTCGAGATCATCGACGAGCGGGAACCGGAGCGGACGGAATCGCGCGTTCTCGAAGTCGACGGCAGGCCCTGGCCGCTCGGCGAGGATAACTGGTCGATTGCCGAGTTTCGCGAGGTCCCGGGGGGTACGGAACTCTCGTATTCCTGGGGCGGCGAGACGGCCACGCTGTGGCAGTACCTGGCAATCCGCCGAGCGGTGGGCCGGTACATCCGGGACCTCAAGCGAGTCAGCGAAACGGACTCCGTTGCTCCTGTTGTGCCGCCCCGCGCCTTCACGTGGAAGACGCTCGCCCTGTCGATTGCTGCGCTGGGCAGCTTTGCTCTGTGGCTCGGCTGGGTGGCCGCGCTTGCGCTCGCGGCGATCCTGATCGTGCACGAATTCGGCCACTGGCTGGCCTTCCGGATGAGCGGACATCCGGCGCCGCGCATCATGCTGCTACCGTTTCTCGGCGGGGTCGCGGTCGGCAATCATCCGCACCGGACGCGGTTCGACGAGGCGTTTTGCGCCTTGATGGGCCCGGCGATAAGCATCGTACCTTGCGCCGTTCTGCTGGCCGCTACGGTGGCGCTGGCACCGCCTCATCTCACGGCGGTGCCCGGCTGGTTCACGGTGGCGCAATATCTCGACCCGCCGCAGAGCTATGCCATGGTCACGGCGGCGCTGACTCTCGGCGTCGGTGCCCTCAACCTGCTGCAGCTGGTACCGCTTCTGCCGCTGGACGGCGGCCAGGTGCTGCGGGCGGTGCTGCACTCCTTCGGCGCCGTCTGGGCGCGCCGCACGCTGTTAGCGGTTGCCGCGGCCGGCGTGGCCGGGTTTGTCTGGCTCGACGATTACATCATCGCGGCGGTCGCGGCGCTGGGCGGCGTCGGCGCCTGGCACATGGACACGCGGCCGTCCGACGTGCGCCCGATGGGCGTTTTGGCCGTCTCGGTTATCGGTGTCGGTTATGCCGTGACCCTCGCGGTCCACGCCGGCGCGACGATCTTCGGGCTGTGGGCGCTCGACATCCTGCTGGAGCTGATCTGAATCCGGCCCGAATACCGCACCGTCCACGTCCCGGTCGCGCACTGATGCACTGCCGGCAGGCCGGTGGCATCGCTGCGCTGACCGGGGAAGTGGCGCGCCCGGGAGGATTCGAACCCCCAACCCCCTGATCCGTAGTCAGGTACTCTGTCCAGTTGAGCTACGGGCGCATGCGTGTGGATTATGCCGCCCCAACCGGCGGCGCGGACATTACGCAAAGCCGCCCGCAAAGGCAAGCCCGGATATGGCCGCGATCCGGCGCATATGGTGCGGGCTCACCACTGCTGCAAGCTGTGCGCCGACCTACTGCGCCGCGACAGCCGGGGACCGCGCCGGTCCGACGATGGCCGTAAGTTCCTCCTCGCTCAGCGTCTCCTTCTCCAGAAGCGCCGCTGCGCCCCTTTCCAGGTCCTTGCGCCGCTTGGTCAGGACCTGCGCGGCCTTCTCGTATGCGGTATCGAGGATCTCTCTTACGGCGCAGTCGATCTCGCGGGCGGTCTCCTCGCTGTACTGGCGCTCCAGCATGGTCGGCCGCTGCTGGATATCGAGGAACGAGCGCGGATCGCTGTCGTAGGTCACGTGGCCGAGGGACTCGACCATGCCGTAGCGCGTCACCATCGAGCGCGCGATATCGGTGGCTTTCGACAGGTCGTCGGCGGCGCCGGTCGACAGGTGGCCGAACACCAGGGACTCGGCGGCCCGCCCGCCAAGCAACACCGCCATCTTGTTCTCCAGTTCCTCGCGGGTCATCAGGTACCGCTCCTCGGTCGGGCGCTGGATCGTGTAGCCCAGAGAACCGATGCCGCGCGGAATGATCGAGACCTTGTGCACCCTCTCGATGCCGCCGAGCGACAGCGAGACCAGCGCGTGGCCCATCTCGTGATGCGCAACGACCTTGCGCTCGAGCGGGTTCAGGAGCCGGTTCTTTTTCTCGAGCCCGGCGACGATGCGCTCGATCGCCGCCGTGAAATCGTCCATGGTGACGTCGGTGCCGCCCCGCCGCGTCGCAAGGAGCGCCGCTTCGTTTGCCAGGTTGGCGAGGTCGGCGCCGCTGAACCCCGGGGTCAGCGAAGCGATGATCTCGGGGTCGACGCCCTCCGCCAGCTTGATCTTGCGCAAATGGATGTTGAGGATCTGGATGCGGCCGATCCTGTCCGGCCGGTCGACCAGCACCTGCCGGTCGAAGCGGCCGGCCCGCAGCAGCGCCGGGTCGAGGATCTCCGGCCGGTTCGTGGCGGCCAGCAGGATCAGGCCGGTCGAGGGATCGAAGCCGTCGAGCTCGGCCAGCAGCTGGTTCAGTGTCTGCTCCTTCTCGTCATGGCCGCCCCCGCCGACCGGGGACAGCCCGCGGGCCCTGCCCAGCGCGTCCAGCTCGTCGATGAAGATGATGGCCGGCGCCTTCTGCCGCGCCTGCTCGAACAGGTCGCGCACCCGTGCGGCGCCGACGCCGACGAACATCTCGACGAACTCGGAGCCGTTGATCGAGAAGAACGGGACCCCGGCCTCGCCCGCCACCGCGCGCGCCAGCAGGGTCTTGCCGGTGCCCGGCGGACCGACCAGCAACACGCCCTTGGGCACGCGACCACCGAGCCGGCCGTAGGTCTTCGGATCCTTCAGGAACAGCACGATTTCCTGCAGCTCGATCTTGGCCTCGTCGACTCCCGCGACGTCGTCGAACGTCACCTTGGTATCGGTCTCCATATAGACCTTGGCCTTGCTGCGGCCGACCGACATGAAGCCGCCGCCCCCGCCGCCGAACCCACCTCGCTCGAACAGCCGCCGCAGTACGAACATGTAAAGGCCGAAGAAGATCAGGATCGGGATGACCCACGACAGGATATCGCGCAGGAAGGTGCTTTCGACGGTGCCGGTGTAATCGACTCCGAAGGTATCGAGGTCCTTGGCGAGATCCGGCTCGACCCGGACGGCGACGACGTGCTGGCGGCCATCGATCGGCGTGCTCAACTTGCCGCGCACCGTGGTCTCCGAGACGACGACCTCCACGATCTTCCCTTCCGCCAGGAATTTTCGGAACTCGCTGTACGGGATGCGCTCGTAGGTCTGCGTTTCCGCCCACAGGCTTTGCAGGAACAGGATGGCGAGGATCGCCAGGATGAAATACCAGATGCTGAGCTGTGTCTTTTTTTCCATGCCCGTCGCCGCCTCCGCGCATGCGGCCCGCTACGTGCGGAGCTCCGGCAGGTCCCGGTAGAGCTCTAGCGCTTCGGGGTTGGCCAGCGCCTCCTGGTTGTTGATGCTCCGCCCGTGCACGACGTCACGTACCGCGAGCTCGGTGATCTTGCCCGACTTGGTGCGCGGGATGTCGGAGACCTGAATGATGCGCGCCGGCACGTGCCGCGGCGTGCAGTTGGCGCGGATCTGCGCGCGGATGCGGTCGCGCAGCTTATCGTCGAGCGTCAGTCCGTCGCGCAGCCGCACGAACAGAACGACCCGCACGTCGCGCTCCCAGTCCTGGCCGATGCAGATTGCCTCGACCACCTCGTCGATCCGCTCGACCTGCCGGTAGATCTCGGCGGTCCCGATGCGCACGCCGCCGGGATTGAGGGTGGCATCGGAACGGCCGTAGATGATGAATCCGCCATGAGCGGTGCGCTCGACGAAATCGCCGTGATGCCAGACGTTCGGATATCGCTCGAAATAGGCGCTGCGATAGCGCTCGCCGCTTTCGTCGCCCCAGAACCCCAGAGGCATTGCCGGGAACGGCTGGGTGCAGACCAACTCTCCCTTGTCGCCGACCACCGGGTTGCCCGCCTCGTCGAACACCTCGACGGCCATGCCGAGACCCGGGACCTGGATCTCGCCACGCCAGACGGCGCCCGCGGGATTGCCGAGCATGAAGCATGACACGATGTCGGTCCCGCCCGAGATCGAGGCGAGCTGCAAATCCTGCTTGATGTCCGCGTAGACGTAATCGAACCCCTCGGGTGCCAGCGGCGAGCCGGTCGAGGTCATGGCCCGCAGGGTCGACAGACTATGCGTCTCGCGCGGCTTCAGGCCGGCCTTCGACAGTGCGTCGATGTACTTCGCCGAGGTCCCGAAGACGGTCATTCCATGGGCGTCGGCGAAGTCGAACAGGACGTTGCCGTCGGGATGGAAGGGCGAGCCGTCATACAGCAGCAGGGTCGCCTCCTGGGCCAGCGCCGACACCAGCCAGTTCCACATCATCCAGCCGCAGGTGGTGAAATAGAACACGCGGTCGCCGGGCTTTACGTCGGTGTGGATCCGATGTTCCTTCAGGTGCTGCAGCAACGTGCCGCCGGCACCGTGCACAATGCATTTGGGAACGCCCGTCGTGCCCGACGAGTACAGGATATAGAGCGGCGCATTGAACGGCAGCCGCTCGAAGGCGATCGGGCCGGGCGCGAACGGCGCGATGAAGTCGGCCAGGGTCTGCGCCTTCGGCACTGCTGTTGTATCGGGCGCATCGGCCAGCAGCGGCAGCACGACGACGTGCCTGACGGTAGGCAGGCTTTCGAGGACCTCGCCGACCCGTCGCAGCGAGTCGTGCGCCTTGCCGTTGTAGTAATAGCCGTCGGCAGTGAACAGGACCTTCGGCTCCACCTGCCCGAAGCGGTCAAGCACACCCTGGATTCCGAAGTCCGGCGAACACGAGGTCCACACAGCCCCTATCGACGTCGCCGCGAGCATTGCGACGACGGTCTCGGGCATGTTCGGCACGAACCCGGCGACACGGTCGCCCGGGCCCACCCCGGCCGCGCGCAGCGCCTGCGAAAGCTGCGAGACCGCGTCGTACAGCGCCGCCCAGCTCATGGTACGCTCCACCCGGTCCTCGGCGCGGAAGATCATGGCCGGGCCGTCGTCGCGCCGGCGCAAAAGGTTTTCCGC
This sequence comes from Alphaproteobacteria bacterium, assembly GCA_041602815.1. Lineage (GTDB taxonomy): Bacteria > Pseudomonadota > Alphaproteobacteria > UBA8366 > JADFVY01. The sequence continues at coordinate 18,907 of JBFIFO010000007.1, forward strand.
AAAGTTGAGCCGCGCGTTGGGGAAGAAGCACGCGCCTGGCATGCGGTCGGCGTCGACCAGCGCACGATCGCCGCGCGTCTCCGCGATCACGCCGCAAACGTCCCAGATGGCGGTCCAGAAATCCGCCGTACGCTCGAGCGAGAAGCGGTGCAGCGCGGGGTAGTCCGGCAGCGACACGCCGTGCCGCGATTCAAGCTTGCGCGACAGCGCGGTGATGTTCGCCTGCGCGATGCGCTCGATAGACGGCTGCCAAAGCGGTTCAGCCATGGTCGCGACCCCGCCGCCTCAGCGAACCATCCGGAACCGGCGGATCGTCACGTCGCGCCAGACGTCACCCTTGGTGTAAGGATCATCCGAAATGCATTTCTCGACCGCGGCACGGTCGGGAAAGTCGAGGATCAGCGCCGAACCGACCATGCCGCCATCGTCGTCGAGCAGGGCGCCGCCGGCAACGACGTGGCCCTGCTCCTTCAGCCGGCCGAAATTGGCGAGATGCGCCTCGCGCGCGGCCATGCGGCGATCGCGTGCTTTCGCGTCGGTTCCGTCCAGTGCGACGACCAGAAATTCCATGATGCAATGTCCCCCTGATTGACTGCGCGGCCGGCGCGGGGCCTGCGCCGACCGCGCCAACGGGCAGCTTATTCGCGCAATTTCTCTGCGTCGAGGGCCTGTGCCGCCTTGTCGCGGTGTTCATCGGTGACGTGCTGGGTGATCATCTGCCAGACCGCCCAGAACATGGCGGCATCATCCGCAAACCCAAGGGTCGGTATGAAGTCCGGCAGCGCATCCGTGGGAATGACGAAATAGGCCAGCGCCGCCAGCGCAATGGCCCTGATACGCGGCGGCGTCTTCGGATCGCGGGTGCAGTACCAGGCCGCCACCGCCTCCTCGGCGAATGGGATGTGCCGGGCGTAGCGCCGCACCTTGCGCCAGAAGCCGTCCTGGATCCGCGCCTCGTCGTCCGGCCGGGGGTCGGGTTCCGGGAACGGGACAGGGAGATTCGCGCTCATGTATGGCATATAGTGAGACAGCGCCGCTTCTGCTATACCGCGCGGTGTACGGCTACAGGAGGGACGGTCATGGACGCCAAGGGAGTCGCGGCGATCGTAACCGGTGGCGCATCCGGCCTCGGCGCCGCGACGGCGCAGGCGCTGGCCGCCGCCGGCGCCAAGGTTACCATTCTCGACCGCGACGGGAACAGTGCCGTCGCCGTTGCCAACACCATCGGCGGCCTTGGTCTGGGCTGCAACGTGGCCGACGCCGAAGCGGTCGCCGTCGCGCTGGACGAGGCCCGGTCGGCGCACGGCCCGTGCGGCATTGCGATCAACTGCGCCGGCATCGCCCCGGCGCGGCGAATCGTTGGTACCGACGGCCCGATGCCGCTGGAAGATTTCCAGCAGGTCATCCAGGTGAACCTGATCGGCACGTTCAACGTCATGCGGCTCGCCGCCGCAGAGATGGCGGGCCGCACGCCCAATGCGGACGGCGAGCGCGGGGTCATCGTCAATACCGCCTCGATCGCGGCTTTCGAGGGACAGGTCGGACAATCCGCCTACGCGGCCTCGAAGGGCGCGGTTGCGGCTCTCACCCTGCCGGCGGCCCGCGAGTTCGCGACCATCGGCGTGCGCGTTCTGGCCATTGCGCCCGGTCTGTTCGCCACGCCCTTGCTGCGCGGCCTGCCGGAGGACGTGCGCGAAAACCTCGCCGCAACGCTGCCGTTCCCCAAACGATTCGGCAAACCCGACGAATTTGCCGCCCTGGTCATGCACATGATCGGCAATGCGGTCCTCAACGGTGAGGTCGTGCGGCTCGACAGCGCGTTGCGGATGCAGGCGCGCTAGCCGGCTGCCTTATCGATGAAACGCGCCAGCGCGATATCGCGCTCGCTCACGCCGCCGCAATCGTGGGTCGCCAGCGTCACCTCGACGCGGTTGTACACGTTGGACCATTCGGGATGATGGTTCATCCGCTCCGCCTCCAGGGCGACCCGTGCCATGAAGCCGAAGGCCTGGTTGAAATCGCGGAACTTGAAGCTTCGGACGATCGCGTCGCGATCCGGCGCGTCGACCCAGCCGTCCAGCTCGGCCACAGCGCTGCGGCGCTCCTCAGGCGGCAGTTTTTCGACCATTCCATCCTCCTCGTTCAGTTTGCCATAAATCTAGTGTACGGCGGTGGCGGCGGCTATTGTTGCCGGCCATGAGCGGAAGTTACGCGCCGACCCTGGACGACATCGAGGCCCTCGCCCGCACGGCGCTGGCCACCATTCCCGACGAACTGCGCCGGTATGTACAGGACGTGGTGATCCGCGTGCAGGAGTTCCCGGACCCGGAAACCTGCCGTGAAATGGAGCTCGAGACGGAGTTCGACCTGCTCGGGCTGTATTCCGGCGTGTCGCTGGACCATGACGAGGCCGTCACCGTGCGCCAGGACGTCAATATGATCTTTCTCTATCGACGTCCGCTACTCGATTACTGGTGCGAGTCGGGCGAGGAACTCGGTCACCTGGTGCGCCACGTGATCATCCACGAGATCGGGCACCATTTCGGCTTCTCCGACGACGACATGGAGGCGCTGGAGCGCCTGGCCGACGAGCGCGCCGGCGAATAGCCCGTCGGTGCCGCGCCTTAGGCGCTAGGAGCGCCGCAACAGGAAGACCGCCTGCACGGCCAGGAGGTTGGCCAGCCCACCGGCGGGATCGAGGCTGAGCGGCCGGCCCTCGCCGTTCAGTGCGAGACCGCGCTCGACGTGCAGATCCATCTCGCGGCCGAGCGCAACGAAGTCCCGGATCGTACAGAAATGGATGTTGGGCGTGTCGTACCACTGATTCGGAAGGTTTTCCGTGACCGGCATGCGGCCACCGAACAGCAGGCCGAAACGGACGCGCCAATAGCCGAAGTTCGGGAACGAGACGATCGAGCGCCTGCCGATCCGCGCCATGTGGTCGAGCACGGTGCGCGGGTTGTGGGTCGCCTGCAGAGTCTGGCTGAGGATGACATAGTCGAAGGCGTCCGACGGATAGTCCTTCAGGTCCGTGTCCGCGTCGCCTTGGATCACCGACAGCCCATTGCGCACGCAGGCGTTCACACCGGCCTGGCTGATCTCGATGCCGCGCCCGTCGACTTCCTTGGTCTTCCACAGATGCTGCAGGAGCGCGCCGTCGCCGCAGCCGACATCCAGCACGCGGCTGCCCGGCGCCACCATTTTCGAGATCAGCTGCAGATCGACGCGGAGAGAAGGGACGGCTCCGCTCATGTCCGGTTGAGACCCTTGTGTTCGGCACAGCCGTTCAGGAACCCCGACAGAACGTCGCGGAACTCCGGTTCATCGAGCAGGAACGCGTCGTGTCCCTTGTCCGACTCGAGTTCGACGAAGCTCACATTCGCGGCCACCGCGTTGAGGGCGTGCACGACCGCGCGGCTTTCCGAGGTCGGGAACAGCCAGTCACTGGTAAACGAGATCAGGCAGAACCGTACCGGCGTGCGCTCGAAGGCGGCGGCGAGCGAGCCGAACTCGGCGGCCAGGTCGAAATAGTCCATCGCCCGCGTGATGTAGAGATAGGAATTGGCGTCGAAGCGCTCGACGAAGGTGATACCCTGGTGCCGCAGGTAGCTTTCGACCTGAAAATCCGCGTCGAAGCCGTAGGTCAGCGCCTCACGATCCTGCAGATTACGCCCGAACTTGCGGTGCAGCGCCGTCTCCGAAAGGTACGTGATATGTGCCGCCATGCGCGCCACCGCCAAGCCGCGGTGGGGACTGGTGCCGTGCATCAGGTAGTCGCCGCCATGCCAGTCCGGGTCCGCCATGATCGCCTGGCGGCCGACCTCGTGAAAGGCGATGTTCTGGGCGGAATGCCGGGCCGCACCGGCGATCGGAACGGCGGCAAACACGCGCTCCGGATAGCGCGCAGCCCAGTCGAGGACCTGCATCGCCCCCATCGACCCGCCGAGGACCGCGAACAGCTGATCGATCCCGAGATAGTCGATCAGCATCCGCTGGGCGCGCACCATATCGGCTACCGTGATCACCGGGAAACTCAGCCCGTAGGGCTTGCCGGTCGCGGGATCGGTTTCCTTCGGACCAACCGTGCCGAGGCAGCCGCCCAGCACGTTGGCGCAGACGACGAAGTACCGGTCGGTGTCGAGGGGCTTGCCCGGCCCGACCATGAGGTCCCACCAGCCCGGCTTGCCTGTGATCGGGTGGGTCTCGGCGACGAACTGGTCGCCGGTCAGGGCATGGCAGACCAGAATGCCATTCGATTTGTCGGCGTTCAGCTCGCCATAGGTCTGATAGGCAAGCGGGAACGGGCCGAGCGCGACGCCGCAGTCAAGGCGCAGCTTCTCGGCGCCGCCCAGTTCGATCCGGTGGCCGGGCAAGGTGAAAGCGGGTTCCGACATGGCGGAATAGCTAGAGTCGAAGTCGTGGCCCGTCAATGATTTCTTCGCCGTCCCGGTGGTGTGCCGGCAACTGCTGACAGCCGCGCGGCAACCTGCTAATAAGCCAAATTTCCCGGAGGGTCCGGGTACGGGGCGATAGAAGGTCATGGACAGGCCGACGGAAAAACTGGACGACCTGCGCAACGCGATCGATGAGATCGACTTGGCGTTGCACGACCTGATCATGCGGCGCGCGGCGATCGTCGAGAACATCGCGGCGGCCAAGGGTGAGCAAGGCGCTTCCGGCATGCGGCCTGGACGCGAGGCGGAAATCCTGCGTCGACTTGCAGAGCGGCACGCGGGCCACTTCCCGCGGGATTCGCTGGTCCGTGTCTGGCGCGAGATCATCTCCGCGGTGACGGCGATGCAGGGCCCGTACAGCGTGGCCGTGTTCGATGACGAGCGCGGCGCTCTATGGGATCTGGCGCGGGACTATTTCGGCAGCTGCACGCCGGTCTCGCCGCGCTCGGCCCGCCGTGACGTGGTCGCCGGCGTCGCCGACCGAACGGTCACGCATGGCGTGCTACCGTATCCACCCGAAGAGGATGACCGCCCATGGTGGGCCGGTCTTTGGTCCTCCGATGCACCGCGGGTCGTCCTGCGGCTGCCATTCTCCGGGGCGGGGAACGCGCGCGACAGCAAGGCCCAGGCCCTGGTTATTGCGCGCATTGCGCCGGAACCCACTGGCGATGATCGCAGCCTGGTCATGATCGAAACGACCGAGGAGCGCCGCCGCATGTTTTTCGCGGACATGCTCCGGCAGTCGGGACTGGACGGATGGCTGGTCTGTGCCGCGAGCAACGGCAGCCTCCACTATCTTGTCGAGACCTCGGAATTCCTGGACGCCGCTGACCCGCGGCTGGGGCGCCTGAAGACGCAGGAGCACGTCGCACGGGCGCAGATCATCGGTGCCTATCCCGTACCGCTATCCCAATCCTCGCAGTTCTGACCGGCAAGGAAAATGAGCCCGATGGCAGGGAAGAGCGCATGACGACACCGAAGCCACGCCCCGGAGTGATGGACGTCTCACCCTATGTCGGCGGCAGCCACGAGGTTGCCGGCTTCGACCGGGTGATTGTCCTGTCCGCCAACGAGAACCCGCTCGGCCCCGGCGAGCGTGCGAAGGAAGCATACCGGGCTGCAGCCGAGACACTGCACCGCTATCCCGATGGCGTCGCGGACGATTTGCGCCAGGCCATCGGTGGGCGCTTCGATCTCGATCCCGACCGGATCGTCTGCGGCGCCGGGTCGGACGAACTGATCTCGCTGCTGGTCCGGGCCTATGCCGGACCGGGCGACGAGGTGCTGCAAAGCCAGTACGGCTTTCTGATGTATGCGATCTCCGCCAGAACGGCGGGGGCGACGCCGATCATGGCGCCCGAAACCAACCTTACGGCGAATGTCGATGCGCTGCTCGATCACGTGACCGAGCGGACCCGCCTGCTGTTCCTCGCCAATCCCAACAACCCGACCGGCAGCTACCTGCCGACTTCGGAGTTGCGTCGGCTGCGCGAGCGCCTGCGCCCGGACGTGATCCTCGCGATCGATGCGGCCTACGCCGAATACGTCGACCGTCCGGACTACGAGCCCGGGTCGGATCTCGTCGCCGAGTACGACAACGTCGTGATGCTGCGAACGTTCTCGAAGATTTTCGGTCTGGCGGCGCTGCGCCTCGGCTGGGCCTACGGTCCGCCCGCGATCATCGATGTGCTGAACCGCATGCGTGGGCCATTCAACACCACGGCACCGGCACAGGCGGCCGGAATCGCGGCTGTCGGCGATGAGGAGCATGTGCAGGCCAGCCGCGCGCACAACAGCCGCTGGATCCCTTGGCTGTCCCAGCAGATCGGCGGGCTCGGGCTGGAAGTGCCGCCATCGGCCGGCAACTTCGTCCTGGTGCGGTTCGGCGACAAGGACAGAGCGGATGCGGCCTATCGGTTCCTGTGGTCGCGCGGCATCATAGCGCGTCTGATGGGCGCCTATGGCCTGCCCGAGTCGCTGCGCGTCACCGTCGGGCTGGAGGAAGAAAACCGCGCGCTAATCGAGGCGCTTGCCGAGCATCTGGAGGCGACGTGAGCAAGATCCTGTTCGAGCGGGCGGCATTGATCGGACTCGGGCTCGAAGGCTCGTCGCTGGCCTGGGTGATGAAGCGGGAGGGTATGGTCGGCCACATCACCGGCTGCGCCCGCACGCAGGCGACCCGGGACAAGGCGACGGAATTGGGATTCGTCGACAGCGTATACGAGGACGTGGCCGACGCGGTGGCCGACGCGGACCTCGTCATGCTGTGCACCCCGGTCAGCACCTTCGGCGATCTTGCGGCGCGGTTCGCGAAAGCCCTGAAACCCGGCGCCGTCGTCTCCGACGTCGGGTCGGTCAAGATGGCGGTGATCCGCGACGTCGGGCCGCTGCTGCCGGCGGGTGTGCATTTCGTCCCCGGACATCCGGTCGCCGGTACCGAGCATTCGGGGCCGGAGTCCGGCTTCGCCGAGCTGTTCGAGCACCGCTACTGCATCCTCACTCCGCCACCCGGGACAGACGACGCCGCCGTCGACAAGATGGCCGAGCTATGGCGCCGCGCCGGCAGCCGCGTCGAGTTGATGGACGCACACCACCATGACCGGGTCCTCGCCATCACGTCGCATCTGCCGCATCTGATCGCCTACACCATCGTCGGCACGGCGGCGGATCTCGAATCACAGCTGCGCCGCGAAGCGGTCGACAATGGCGATGTCGTGGAAACCAGCGAAGTTATAAAATATTCCGCCGGCGGGTTTCGGGATTTCACGCGCATCGCCGGCTCCGATCCGGTGATGTGGCGCGACGTGTTCCTGAACAATCGCGATGCCGTCCTGGAGATGCTCGGCCGATTCGTCGAGGATCTGACCGCCTTGCAGCGCGCCATTCGGTGGGGCGAGGGCGAAACGCTCGAGGAGCTGTTCAGACGCACCCGCGAGATTCGCCGCGGCGTCGTAGAGATGGGCCAGGCCGGCCGGTTCATCGCCACCGAAGCGAACGACGGCAAGGAGACCAAGTCCTAGCGTCCGCCGCCATGACCGAGAGTGCTATCGCGAACGATCTGGCGCGCCGCAAGCGGGCCTTCCTCGATTCGATCGCCATCGAATCGGACATCTGGATCTTCGCCTACGGCTCGCTGATGTGGGACCCGGGGTTTGCCCATGTCGAGTCGTGTACGGCGCTGCTGCACGGTTGGCACCGATCTTTCTGTGTGTATTCGCACCGCTACCGTGGCACCCCCGACCGGCCCGGCCTCGTGCTCGGGCTCGACCGCGGCGGCTCATGCCGCGGAATCGCCTATCGCGTGGCCCGCGTGCGGGCCCGCGAGACACTGGCCTATCTGTGGGACCGTGAGATGGTGCTCGGCGTGTATCGGCCGCGTCTCGTTTACCCGCGCCGCAGCGGCGAGCGACTGGCGTGCCACGCCTTCACCGTCGACCGGTCGCACCGGCAATATGCCGGCGGCCTTCATATGGACGAAATGGTCCGGCTGATACGCCAAGGGGTCGGCAAGGGCGGGCACAACCGCGATTACCTCGCCAACACAATCCGGCACCTGGACATCCTGGGCATCACCAACGGTCCTCTCCACCGCCTTTACGACCAGGTCGAGGCGCACCGCTGAGCACGCTCTCCCGGATTTCGACAGGTCGTGCCCGCTGCAGGCCGCGGACCGAATTCCCCAGCCAGATCGCATCCGCCGATTCGAGATCCCGCGGGGTAAGTACGCGTTCCTCGATCGGGCGTACGCCGTTTTCCAACAGTTCCCGCCGCAGCGTTCCGTCCAACAGCCCGCACGACAGCGGTGGCGTGAAGAGCGTGCCGCCGCGTTCGACGAAGAGGGTCGTGTAGCTACCCTCGGTCAGTTCACCGCGCTCATTGCAGAACACGACTTCATCGCAGCCGGTTGCATCCGCCAGCCGGTCGCGTTCGCCGTCCAGCGGCTCACGCCGTGTCGTCTTGTGGTACCGGAACGGATCGCGGCTGTCGACGCGGCGCTCCGCCAGGGTGAACCGGATGTCTGCTCGGCCGATGGTTGCGGGGTCGATCGCCTGCGACTCCAGGGTAAGTCCGCCGTCCTCATCCAGCAGGAGCCGGATGCGTTGAACGCCCTCGGCTGCCTTCAGGTCGTCAAGCGCTTGCCGGACCATTGCCCGCGAGCACGGGATCGTGAACCGCGCGGCAGAGGCGATCAGCCGATCAAGGTGGCGATCCAGCAGGTAGAACCCCTCGTCCGCGCTCCACCTGATGGTTTCGATGAGCTGGAACGGCTCGTGTTCAGCCGTCAGGAAATCGCCCTTGAGCAGGCATTCGTCGTGCTCCGCGGCGGCATCGGAATCGAAGACGATGCCGCTGCCGATGCCCATTTCGCCCTGCCCCTCCCGGTCGAGGAACAACGTCCGGATTGCGACGTTGAACCGCGTCGTGCCGTCCGGGTCGATGGTGCCGATCGCGCCGGTATAGAGGCCGCGCGGATCGGTCTCCAGCTCCCGTATGATCTCCATCGCCCGGATCTTGGGCGCGCCGGTCACCGAGCCGCAGGGAAACAGCGCGCCGACGATGTCATTGATCTCGAGCCCCGGGCGCAGGCGGGCCTGCACGGTCGACGTCATCTGGTGCACCGATCGGTAGCTTTCGACGGCAAACAACTCCGGAACGGAGACGCTGCCGGTCTCCGCGATCCGCCCCAGATCGTTGCGCAGCAGGTCGACGATCATCAGGTTTTCGGCCCGGGATTTCTCGTCGGTGCGCAACCAGCCGGCGCGCGCCAGGTCGTCGTCAGCTGTGAGCCCCCGTGGCGCGGTCCCCTTCATCGGGCGCGTCGTGACGATCCCATCGGCCACCTCGAAGAACAGCTCCGGCGAAAACGACATGACAAGCCAGTCGGGTGCGCCAATCAGGGCGCCATACGTCACGCGCTGGCGGCGTCGCAAGGTTTCGTAAAGTGCGAATGGGTCGCCCCGCCAACCGAACCGGTACTTGAAGGTCAGGTTGATCTGGTAGACGTCGCCCGCAGCGATGTAATCGCGCACGGCGCCGAGCCGGTCGAGGTAGGACGTCCTGTCGAGCGAATACCGCTTTCGCTCAAGCTCCCAGTCGCCTGTGGATCCAACCGACCGCAGCGCCAGACGTGCTTCGCTCCAATTTGACGTCCGGGGTTTGCGATACAGGCCCATCCAGATCAGCGGCACTGCCCGCACCCGCGGCATCAGGGCGGCCAGCTTCGGCTCGAGCGCATAGCCGAGCTCGTACGACAGGAAACCTGCCGCGTAAAGACCGCGCCGCCCGGCAGAGGTGATTGCCTCCAACGCCGCGCCGACCCCGCTCGGATCGTCGCACGCAATGATGTCGACCGGGTCCGAGAACAGCCGGCAATTGCCGCCGAATGTGCCCGACAGGCTGTCATCGATCAGAACGAAGGGCGACTCGATCATGGCGGCCCGTCCAGCGGGAAGGTCTCGGCGGCGGGCGCGGTCACATCGCCTCCAGGCCCTGGCGCACCGCAAGGATCGCCCGGGCGATCGATTCCAGATCGATCAGGAACCACATCGCGGCCACGAACATCAGGACCATCAGTCCATAGACATGCCACGGCAATGGGACGGGCTTCTCGAAGCCGCAGGACGGACATGCGTCGACATATCCGTGAATTGCCGCCTTGCATTTCGGGCACAACCGTTGACGTGCCATCACGCTGTCAGCTGCACTTCGAATAGCCGCAGGATGGGCAGAGGTCGCATCCCTCGCGGTGCACCAGCCCGGGCTGGCCGCATTTCGGGCAGAACCGGCGCGGCGATTCGCCGACCGCCTGCTGCATCGCCGCGATCTTCGGCCTGTCGGGCTTGGGGATGAAGCCGATCGCGATCATGTGCTGCTCGATGACGTTACCGATCGCCGCCAGCAGCGACGGGACGTAACGACCTTCCATCCACGAACCGCCGCGCGGATCGAAGATGCTCTTGAGCTCCCGCACGACGAAGGTGACGTCGCCGCCGCGCCGGAACACGGCGCTTATCATGCGCGTCAGGGCAACCGTCCAGGCGTAATGCTCGAGATTCGCCGAATTGATGAAGACCTCGAACGGGCGCCGCCGGCCATCTTGCACGATATCGTTGACGGTCACGTAGAAGGCATGCTCGCTGTCCGGCCAGCGCAGCTTATAGGTCTTGCCGACCAACGCCTCCGGGCGCTCGAGCGGCTGCGTCATGTAGACGATGCCGGGTTCCGACTCGGCGATGGTCGGTGCGGCGTCGGCCGGCGGCGGCGCTGGCGCCTTCGTATCTTCTTGGGCCGTCAGGACAGCACCGGTGACGACGTTTGGCCGGTAGGTGGTGCAGCCCTTGCAGCCCATCTCGTAAGCGCGCAGATAGACGTCCTTGAAATCCTCGAACGCAATATCGTCGGGCAGGTTGATGGTCTTGGAGATCGAGCTGTCGATGTATTTCTGGACCGCGGCCTGCATGACGATATGCGCTTCCGGCGCCAGCGTGCGGGTGTCCGTGAAGTAATCGGGGAGCGGCGCGTCCTCGCCCTTGAGCGCGTGATACTCGCGGCAGGCGTAGTCCACCACATCCTCGTCCCGGCGGCCGCCGTCGGGCATCAGCACGCTGCGGGTAAAGCGGTAGCTGAAGACCGGCTCGATGCCCGAGGAGACGTTGTCGGCCAGCAGCGAGATCGTGCCGGTCGGCGCGATCGAAGTGACGAGCGCGTTGCGGATGCCGTGTTCGGCGATGCCGTCACGCAGTTTCCGCGGTAGTCCGGCGATACCCTCGCCGGCGAGGTACTTGTCGCCGTCGAACAGGGGGAACGCACCTTTTTCGCGCGCCAACTGGATCGAAGCGCCGTAGGCGGCGTCGCGAAAGGCGGCCATCCACCGTTCCGTCAGCGCAACGGCCTTGCTGTCGCCGTAGGGCGTCCGGCACATGATCAGCGCGTCGCCAAGCCCGGTCACGCCAAGGCCGATCCGCCGCTTGTTCATAGCCTCCTCGCGCTGGCGCTCGAGCGGAAAGCGTGACACATCTATGGCATTGTCCAGCATCCGCACCGCCAGCGGGATCAGGCGCTCCATTTCCTTCACGTCCAGATGTGCCTTGGCGGTGAAGGGGGCACGCACGAGCCGGGCGAGATTGATGGACCCCAGAAGGCAGGCACCATACGGAGGCAGCGGCTGCTCGCCGCACGGGTTCGTGCTGAAGATCTCCTCGAGATATGAAAGATTGTTGAGCCGGTTGATGCGGTCGATGAAGATCACGCCGGGCTCGGCATACTCGTAGGTTGCCCGCATGATCTCGTCCCACAGATCGCGCGCCCGCAGTTTGGCGAAGGTCTTGCCACCGAAGACCAGCGGCCAGTCGGCATCTTCGCGCACCGCCTGCATGAAGGCGTCGGTGACCAGCACCGAAAGATTGAACATTCGAAGTCGTCCGGCCTCGGCCTTGGCGCGGATAAAGGCCTGGATGTCCGGGTGGTCGCACCGCATGGTCGCCATCATGGCGCCGCGCCTGTAACCGGCACTCATGATGGTGCGGCACATGGCATCCCAGACGTCCATGAAGCTGAGCGGCCCGGACGCATCGGCGCCCACGCCGTGCACCGGCGCCCCCTTCGGGCGCAGCGTCGAAAAATCGTATCCGATGCCGCCGCCCTGCTGCAGCGTCAGCGCGGCCTCGCGCAGATGGGTGAAGATGCCGGACATGTCGTCCGGGATCGAACCCATGACGAAGCAGTTGAACAGGGTGACGTCCCGGCCGGTGCCGGCACCGGCAAGAATGCGGCCGGCCGGCAGGAAGCGGAATCCCGAAAGCGCTTCGAAAAACCGGGCAGCCCAGGCGTCCGCATCGGCCTCAGGGCGGGCCAGTGCCCCCGCGACGCGATGCCAGCTGTCCTCGATCGTCGCGTCCACGGGCGTTCCGTCCGGCGCCTTCAACCGGTACTTCATACCCCAGATCTGTCGTGCGATGGCGCTAAGGGATTCCATGACCGCCTGCTTCCGGTATCGCCGCTCGAGGACATCGCGATTCATAAACCGTCGAACCGCGGGGGTCAAACGATGTTCCCGTTATGTTTTTGCCGGGGCCCGGTCGCCCGCCGGCGGTTTCGCGGTAGCGATGGGCGGCAGCCAGGGAAACTGCGCGCGTGCTTCGGCCTCGAGCCGGGCCGTGGCGGGCTCGATCCGGTCGGCCAGTGTCTTCATGAATGTCCTGCGGTCGAGGCCCGGGGCGATCGGCTCCAGATACTCCAGCGTGATCGTGCCCGGCCACTTGACCAGCTTGCGGCGCGGCCAGAACAGCCCGGAATTGAGTGCGACGGGGACGACCGGAACGTCGAGCCCTGCATAGAGAGCTGCGACTCCGGGCAGATACGGCCGGTCCGCGCCCGGCGGTGTCCGGGTTCCCTGCGGGAAGATCAGGATCGAACGGCCGGCGGCGATGGCCCTGCGCGCGCGATCGACCAGCCGCCGCAACGCGGTGACCCCCTTCGCCCGGTCGATCGGAATCATGCCGATGCGGATCAGATACCAGCCCCACACCGGAATCCAGGTGAGTTCACGCTTGAGGACGAACACCATCTGCGGCTGGACGTAGCTGGGACCCAGCGTATCCCATGCCGACTGATGCTTGGCCGCGAAAACGACGGGTCCTGCCGGGATGTTCTCTTTTCCCCGCTCCACGAAATCGATGCCGATCACGTTTCGGATCTGCCACAACACAGCGCGCAGCCAGAGCTGCTTGCAGACCAGCACCAGTCGGTAGGGCAGGACGAGCGCCGGGACGATGAGCAGGCTCATGACGACGGTCGTTGCATTGAACGCAATGGCGAAGAGGAAGGAGCGAAGATGTTGCATTGCGGTCAGGTGCTACCACCAGCTCCGAAGAATGTCCGTGCGGCAGCGAGCAGATATTTGTTGTATTCGCTTACCACCAGGCGTGCCGTACCCGGACGCCGCCACCACTCATCGATCATCACGTGTTCCGGAAAGACCGGGTGCGGGATGATCTCGACATCCGGCAGCGCGGCGCGGAATTCCAGGAGGCTGCGTGGCATGTGATAGCCTGCGGTCACAAGCCGAATCGACGCGATCTTGTTGCTCCGGACCCAGGCTGCGCTTTCGACGGCGTTGCTCCCGGTGTCCTGCGCCATATAGCCGAGTGTAACGCAGCATGCCATGTCTTCGCGCGTCATTCCTGTAATCCGCAGCACCTCGTCGAGCGGCACGCTCTTGTCCACGCCGGACACAAGCAATCTTTCCGCGGTTCCGCTCGAAAACAGCGCAAAGGCGGTTTCCAGCCTCAAGGTACCGCCGGTCAGGACGACGATGGCATCGGTTCCGCGGTTATCGTCCACAACGGCGCGCGGTATTTCGTCGACAAATTCGGTCAATCCCCAGCCCCAGAAACCCAGCCCGGCCACCAGAACGGTGAGAAGTCCGGCCAACCGGCGCTGTCTCCGCCGTTCGCGCCTACGCCGGAACATCGCGATTCGCCTGCTCGCACGTCATTGCGTATGTCGACATCGCCCTATAGTTACACCAATTTGCGCAAACTTCGCACCACGGTGCGCTTGGCGGTCCAATTGGAGATCAGCGCCGTTGCGAGGGGCAACGCTGCAAGCACCCCCCAATGCCACGCAAGTAGCGAGACCTGCGGCAGCATGGACGTATCCAGCTGAGACGCGGCGTGGCGCAAGGCCCACATCGTTGCCGCGCCCAGCGCGATGCCGATGAGCCCGCCCCGCAAGCCCTGCCAGAGTGCCAGATTCTGGAACTGACGGGCGATGAAAACATCGCGTGCACCGATCAAATGGAGAACCTCGATGACGTCCTGGTGGGCGGCCATGCCACTGCGCGTGGCGAAGATCACGATTCCCACCGTCGCCACCGCCACCAGCACGACGATAAACGCGGCCACCGCTCCAAGCGCCTGGATCAGGCCGGCCAACTGCTCCCGCCAGACTCCGTGATCGTCAAGAATGGCGGTGGGGTCGGCATTCGAGATCGTCGACCGCAGCACCTCCATGGACGGCGCACCCCCTTCGTCGAACCGGACATCGATCAGACGGGGCAGGGGCAATTCCTCAAGCGGAGCGCCCGCGCCGAGCCACGGTTCGAGAAGCGCCGCGATCTCCGGAACCGGGATCGCCCGCGCCTCGGCCACGCCCCGGGTGCGCTGCAACAGCCTGACGAGCTTGTCGACGCGATCATCGATTGTCCCGGCCGACTCCCCCTCGACCGGCATGACCTGGACCGTCACTGTGCCGGTCAGACCAGTGCTCCATTGATCGAGCAGTTCCGACAGCAGCAATGCCCCGGCCAGCATCAGGCAAGCGAGATACGTCATCAGGCCGATGATCCACGGCACCAGCCGGGCCGACGGCTCGCGCGAAAGGACCAGGTCGCCGCGCCTGCGAATCACCGCTCCGGCTCGCTTGTCGGCTGCGAAGGGGCGCGCACGGAGACGCCGCCGCGGTGTACGGTCGATTCGCGGACGGTCAGAATGCCGTCCTCCAGGTGCAGGACCGTATGCCGGAAACGGGAAATCAGGGCCTCGCTGTGCGTTGCGATAACCACTGTCGTTCCCATCCGGTTCAACTCCTCGAACAGGTACAGCAGCCGCACGCCCATCGCCTCGTCGACATTGCCGGTCGGCTCGTCCGCAAGCAGCAGGCTCGGCTTCGCGATGATGGCGCGGGCGATGGCGACACGCTGTTGCTGGCCACCTGAGAGGGTCGGCGGTCGCGCGTCCATATGGTCTGCCAGGCCCGTCCATTGCAGGAGTTCGCGGACATTCTTGCGCACCGTGCTGTCGCGCACCCCGGCAACGCGCAGCGGCAGGGCAACGTTGTCGAAGGCGGACAGATGATTGAGCAGCCGGAACTCCTGGAACACCACGCCGATACGCCGCCGCAGCAGCGGCAGCCGGTTCTGCGGGACGGTCGCGATATCCTCGTCGAACAGGGTGATGAGCCCGCGGCTCGGGCGGTGAGCGAGATACATCAGCTTGAGGAGCGACGACTTGCCCGCGCCGCTGCGCCCAGTCAGAAAATGGAACGAACCCGGCGCGAGGGAGAAGGTGACTTCGCGCAGCACTTCTGGCCCGGTGCCATATCGCATGCCAACATTCTCGAAACGAACGGCGTTCTTAAAGGTCTGGTTTTCTGACAAGATATTCGGGCGATTCCAATGGCGGCGGGCGCTCGTTCCTGGGCCCAACATGGCACGGAAACCGCGCGCCCGTAAAGCGCTGTTCTTGCAAGTCTCGGGGTGACAACCTATACCTGCCTGAACGATTCCAACAGCAGGTCTTCCCTTCCGGCATGATCGTTTGCTGTCCAGCCTGTCAGACCCAGTTCAAGGTCGACCCGGCGCTCCTGAAGCCCGACGGACGGAAGGTGCGGTGTGCGAAATGCGCGCATGTATGGCGCGTGCGCCCCGACGGTACGGCTGCGCCGACCGGACAGTTCGCCCTGCGTGCGCCGAAACCGGAATCTCGGCAAGCGGCTCCACCTGGGCCCGCGGACGAAGCGAAGGCCGCTGCGGCGGGTGCGGCGACAGCCCAATCGGTGCCAGATGCGGCCGAGCCCGCCAGCGAGGAAGATGTTGGCACCCGTTCCGGCGACGCCTCCGACGCACCCCCGGCGGCCGAAGCGTCGCCTCCGAAGGCAGAGGCCGGCGCCGCCCCGCCACAACCTGGCGAAAAGAAGATCAGTCAGGCGGCGCCACGCAAGGGCGGGAGGAGATTCAGGATCTTCCTCCTGGTCCTCCTGCTGGTAGTACTCGCACTGCTTGCCGCCGCCATCGTTACCGGCCGGCTCGGGCCGGGCGGCGTTGCTCCTGCATCGCGGACGCCATCGACCGGCGATGTCGCCCCACCTCGGTCCGGTACGGGTTTTCGGGAACCGGCATCGATCGGACAATCACGGCCCGCGGGTCGGGCCATGACGCGCGGCCAAGTGCCCCCGCTCTAACGACGTCTCAGTACGGCTCGAGAAGCCTGTCGATGTAGTCGCGTTCGACGGGGGGGCGTTCGCGTTCGCCGGCTCGCCGGCGCAGCTCCTCGAGAATCCGCCGGGCGCGCTGAACATCGCTTTCGGTGGGAATCTCCACATCGCCCTGCGTCATGCCCTGGTTGCCCTCCGTGCGGCGGCCGAGCGGATCCCGCTGGCCGAACTGCATGCTCGGGCGTCCACGCTGGAGGCCGGCCTGCATGCCGCCGAACTGCTGCATCAGCTGTTCGGTCGCCGCTCGAGCGCCCTCGCGCAGCTGATCGAGCGCCTCCGTCTGCGGGGGCACGGCGGCACCTGGCTGGTCGGATCGCAGAGCGTCGGTCGAGCGCCGCATCGCGCCTTCAGCCCGCCCGAACTGCCGCGGAATTTCGCCCGTCACTTCACCGAGCTGGCGCATGATTTCGCCGAGTTGGCGGCGCAGCGCCTCTTGCAGGGCGGTTTCGACAGAATCCTGCCCGCCCTGCTGGCCGCCCTGTTGGCCCTGCCGCTGGCCCTGCTGCGTGCCATCCTGGCCTTGCTGTGGCTGCTGGCCACCCTGCTGGTCAGCCCGGCGCTGGGCTTCGCCATAGGTGCGGTCGAGCAATTCCTGCTGTCCCTGAATCAGTTCCTGCAGGGCATCGAGCATCTGCATGCCCTGGCGGAACTGCGGCGGCGGCTGTCCCATGCGACCGGCCTGCAGGTTCTCGAGCAGGTTCTGGAGTTCCGCCAGCATCTGCCGCGCCGCATCCTTGGCGCCGGTCTGTGCCAGTTCGCGCATGCGGTCGAACAGGTCTTTCAGCTCCTCCCGTGTCATCGCCAGCGCCTCGGGATCGAACGGCATGCTCTCCATATCCTGCGGCTGCATCTTGGCCATCGCGTCGAGAAGCTCGTTGAGTGCGGCCTCGAGTTCGTCGATCAGCCGTGCGAGTTCCTCGTCGGTGGCGTCGTTGGCCAGAGCCTCCATGAGTTCCTGCTGCAGCCGTCGCAACTCACGCGCAGCCAGCGACAACTCGCCATCCTCGAGTCGCAGTGCGGTGTCCCACAACAGTTCCTGGACCGACTTGATGGTGTCGGGAGCCGTGCTGTATTTGAGGCGCCGGCTGGCCGCGTTCAGCGCCATGAACACGACCACGTCGCCGTCATATGCATCGGTCCGCCCGGCGATTCCCTGCAGTGCGGCCCCGACCGAATCGCGCGCCGCCTCGAGCTCCGCGGTCAGACGCTTGCGCTGGGCAATGATCTCGCGCGCCACAGGATGATTGAAGATCCGCTCCGGCAGGATGATGCTGATCGCGCCGCTGTTGCCCCTTTGGCCACGTCCGTCGCGCGCGGTCAGTTGCACCAGTACCGGCAGGCCGGCCCATGGATGCGGTGTCAGATCCTGATATCCCGTTGCCACCGCATCGGTCGCATTGAGGCCGGGGAGCGGCAGGTCAAAAACGATCGCATCGGAATCGGCAGCGGACCCGTCCTCCCGGCGGATCGTCGCGATGACGCCGGCCAGCCCATAATCGTCGTGCGCTTCGAAATCGATCCGCAGGGCTCCCAGCGCCGTCTGTCCCGGCTCGCTCAGGAATGCCACGGTCGGCACCTCGTCCGGGATGATCTCGACTTGCCACGCCCCGAGCTCGCGTCCACCCAACTGGACCGCGACCCGCCCGTCCTGCTCGAGCGGCACCCGGATCCGGTAGCTGTGTTCCGCCGTGGCGTCGAATTCCGTGCCGTCGAGCTCGCTGTTGGTCAACCGGACAACGGGCGCCGAAGCCGCATCACTGACCTGGGCAACGAGAATGCTGCCCTGCGGGGCCGCGATGGGACCTTCGGGAGCCTTGCGGTCTGGGCCTCCGGCAAGAAAGACCGGTGGCTTTCCGGTGTATTCGGGGGGCGTCAGCCAGGCGTCGAGCTTCGCATCCCGGGCCGGCATGGCCGAAACCTCGGGAACAAAGGCACGGAGCAGCCGGCTCCCGGCATCGTCGCCGGCAACGATCACCGATATGCCGAGCGCGATCACGATGCCGAAGCGCAGGGCGTGGCGGTCCTTTCTGGCAAGTCGCGGATGCGGCGCGCCCACGCGCAGCCCGGCGATCGTCTCGCGCATTCGCCGCTGGTGTCGCTCCCACAGGGCGCGGGTCACCGGATCGGCATCAGTACCGCCGGCAACGTCGTCGTCCAGCGCCTCCAACGGACGATGGGACAGATCGTTGACCCGCTCCAGACGCCGCCGTGCCGCCGTATGTTCCGGCAGCCGGAAACGGCGGAATTCCCACCAGACCGCCGTCGCCAGCGCGGTGGCGAACGCAAACAGCGCAACGCCGTGCAGCCAGCCCGGGATTACGGCGAACAGGTCGAACAGGGCCAGCGCGAGGAACAGTCCGATAATTCCGAACGCCGGCCACAAAGCACGCCACAGGCGCTCGCAAAACAGAATCACCGCGGAGAGCGATACCCGCCAAAGCCAGTAAGCGTCCTGACGCTGTCTATTCATGTGGAATCCTCTGCCATCCGCCGTATCAGCTATGTAGGTCCGTCCTGCCACTTGGCCAGGGTTTCCTGCCGCAGCAGGTCCTCATAGCTGGGCCGCGCCCGGACCACGGACCATTCCGAGCCGCGCACCAACACCTCCGGCGTCAACAACCGCATGTTGTAGGTCGACGCCATCGCCGAACCATACGCGCCGGCGGTTAAGATTGCCACAAGATCGCCCGCGCGAACAGGTGTGAGATTGCGTTGCCGCGCAAACGTGTCGCTCGTCTCGCAAGCCGGCCCGACGACATCCCCCGGCGCCGCCGGCGCGCCGGGCGGCGGGGCCGTGACCGGGCGGATCTCATGCCACGCGTCGTACATTGCCGGCCGCAGCAGGTCGTTCATCGCAGCATCTATGATCACGAAGCGCTTGGCCTCTCCCTCCTTCACGTAGATCACGCGACTCACCAGAACGCCTGCGTTGCCCACCAGCATGCGACCCGGCTCGAAGACAAGCTGGCAACCGAGGTCGCCGACCGCTTGCTTGACCATCGCCGAATATTCGACCGGCAACGGGATCGCCTCCTCGCGATAGGGAATCCCCAGCCCACCGCCAAGGTCGACGCGTTCGATCCTGTGCCCGCGGCCACGTAGATCGCGGACGAGTGCCGCCAGCTTCGTGAAGGCCGCGCGAAAGGGCTCGAGGTCCGTGAGCTGCGATCCGATGTGGACCGCAACCGAGACCGGCTCGATGCCGGGCAGCGTTGCCGCGCGGGCAAAGACATCGGTCGCGGCAGACAAGGCGATGCCGAACTTGTTCTCCGCCTTGCCGGTGGAAATCTTCGCATGGGTCCGGGCATCGACGTCGGGATTGACGCGAATGCCGACCATTGCAATCACGCCCTTTTCCGTGGCGATCGCGCTCAGCGCCTCCAGTTCCGGGATCGATTCGACGTTCAGCTGCATGATTCCGCAGTCGAGTGCATATGCCATTTCGACGCGGGTCTTACCGACACCGGAAAAGACGATGCGTTCGGGTGGAACGCCGCCGGCCAGCGCCTTGCGCAATTCGCCGCCCGACACCACGTCGGCGCCGGCGCCGAGGTCGGCCAGCGTGCGGATCACGGCAACATTGGCATTCGCTTTGACGGCGTAGCAGATCAGCGCGTCGTGCCCCGCAAATGCCTCCGCGAACACCCTGTAATGCCGCTCCAGCGTTGCCGTCGAATAGCAGTAGAAGGGCGTTCCGACATCGTCCGCGATGTCGGCCAGCGGGACGTCTTCGGCATGCAGCTCGCCGTCGATATACTGGAAATGGTTCATTCCGGTTTCGGGTACTGGCGTGGATACTTGCTCTTTTCGGGCTCGGGCGGTTTCGGCCGGCCCTTCTTGCCACACCCGCCGGCGAGGGCGGCCGCGACACCGGCCAACAGGCTCAACACGTGGCGGCGCGTCACAACAGGCGCTTCCGGGCCGCGGCCGCGGCTTTGCGCACGTTGTCGGGCGCAGTACCGCCGAGACTCGTGCGGCTGCGCACCGAATCCTCCGGCGCCAGCACGCCGAAAATATCTTCCGTGATCCGCGGCTCGATCCCCTGCATGTCCTGCAGCTTCAGTTCGGCCAGCTGGCAGCCCTTGTCGTCAGCCAGCGCGACAAGGCGCCCGGTGACATGATGCGCCTGCCGGAACGGCAGTCCCAGTACGCGAACCAGCCAGTCCGCAAGATCCGTCGCCGTGGGAAAGCCCGGATCGAGCGCGCCGCGCATGGCCGCCCGGTCCACCTGCAGGTCGCCGACCATGCCGGACGTGGCCGCCAGCGCCAGCGCCAGCGATTCGGCGGCGTCGAACACGGGCTCCTTGTCCTCCTGCATGTCCTTGCCATAGGCCAGCGGCAGGCCTTTCATGACCACCGTGAGCGCGGTCAGGGCGCCGACGATGCGCCCTGCCTTCGCGCGCGCGAGCTCTGCGGCGTCGGGATTGCGCTTCTGCGGCATGATCGAGGAGCCCGTCGTGAACGCGTCGGACAGCCGGACGAAGCCGAACTGCTCGGAACACCACAACACGATCTCCTCGTTGAGGCGCGACAGGTGGGTCGCGCAAATTGCCGCGGCAGCGAGAAATTCAAGGGCGAAGTCGCGCGCCGAGACGGCATCCAGGGAGTTTGCCATGGGCCGGTCGAACCCCAGCGCCACCGCGGTTTTCTTGCGGTCGATCGGAAACGACGTACCGGCCAACGCGGCCGCGCCCAGCGGGCACTCGTTGAGCCGCTTGCGGCAATCGGTGAACCGGCCCCGGTCGCGCCCGAACATCTCGACATAGGCCATCAGGTGATGGCCGAAGGTAACCGGTTGGGCCGACTGCAGATGGGTGAAGCCGGGCATCAGGGTATCGGCCTCCTGCTCCGCCCGGTCGATCAACACCGTCAGCAGCGCCCGCAACTGCCCGTCCAGGTCATCGATCCGGTCGCGCACCCAGAGCCGCAAGTCCGTCGCCACCTGGTCGTTACGGCTGCGCGCCGTATGCAGGCGGCCGGCGGCCTCCCCGATCAGTTCGGCAAGCCGGGCCTCGACATTCATGTGGATGTCTTCCAGCGCGGGCTTGAATTCGAAGCGCCCGGACTCGATCTCTTTCAGGATGCCGTCGAGACCGTCCTGGATCGCCGCGCCGTCCTCGGCACCGACGATGCCCTGGTCGACCAGCATCGCGCAATGAGCCTTGGACGCCGCGATGTCCTGGGCGTAGAGTCGCCAGTCGAAGCCGATGGACGCGTTGATCCGCTGCATCACCTCCGAAGGTCCGGCGGCGAAGCGCCCGCCCCACATTTCGTTGGCGCTCATGACCGTGTCCTCCGGCGGGAGAAATGAATGAACAAGTACGTCTGCATCGTGGCCCTGGCCATCGTTTTTGGTGCCGCGTCCGGTCCCGTGACAGGACCCGCCGGGGCGGACGGCCCACCGCCCGTGACCGGCTGGATGGAGCAATTTAGCTTCAAAGACCCGCCGCGGCCAGCGCCGCAGACCCCGTTCCTCGCCGGAAACGGGGCCGAGGTCAAGCTCGGCGACTTCCGGGGGCGGGTGCTGCTGGTCAACTTCTGGGCCACCTGGTGCGCTCCGTGCATTCGCGAGTTGCCGTCACTCGACAGGCTTCAGCTGGCGCTCGGCGGCGAGGGGCTGCTCGTTCTCGCCGTCAACCAGGACCGCGGCGGCGCCGCAGTGGCCGGCCCCTTCCTCGAGAAGCTCGACATCCACCGGCTCGGCCTGTTCCTCGACCCGAAGATGAAACTCGGCCAGGCACTGGGTATGCGGGCGCTCCCGTGGACGTTCCTCATCGATCGGGAAGGGCAGGTTGTCGGCGAGTTGCCCGGTTACGCGGAGTGGGATTCCGAGGAGGGCATTGCGCTGATCCGCCACTATCTGCGGCAGGGCGGGGACGGAGAGCTCGACAAGGCCGACTGTGCCTGCCGACCCGGTCCGCCGAGAAAGCTGACGGACAATTAACGGGCCCCGAACCCCGCGGAAAACCCTAACGCATGGGCTCGTTTCACGCCTCCGGTCGCGCGCCGCTGCGCAACGGATCGGCCGACGTCACCGTGTCGGGATCGGCGTCTCGCCGCCGTAGTCGTAGAAGCCGCGGCCGGATTTGCGGCCGAGCCAGCCTGCCTCGACGTACTTGACCAGCAGCGGGCACGGCCGGTATTTCGAATCGGCGAGGCCGTCGTACAGTACCTGCATCACCGACAGGCAAACGTCGAGCCCGATGAAATCGGCCAGTTCCAACGGACCCATCGGATGGTTGGCACCGAGCCTCATCGCCGTGTCGATGGCCTCGACGCCGCCGACGCCCTCATACAGCGTATAGATCGCCTCGTTGATCATCGGCAGCAGAATCCGGTTGACGATGAAGGCCGGGAAATCCTCGGCCACGGCGATCGTCTTCCCAAGATCCTCCGACAGCTTGCGCACCGCCTGGAAGGTGTCGTCGCTGGTTGCCAGACCGCGGATCAGCTCGATCAGCTTCATCACCGGGACCGGGTTCATGAAATGCATGCCGATGAAGCGCTCCGGCCGGTCTGTCACGGTGGCGAGGCGCGTGATCGACAGCGACGACGTGTTGGTGGCGACCAGTGCGGTCTCGTTCAGATGCGGCACCAGTGCCTTGAATATCGAGCGTTTGATTTCCTCGTTTTCGGTTGCCGCCTCGATGACGATGTCGCAGTCGCCGAAGATCGCATAGTCAAGCCCGGTTTCGATGCGTGCCAGCGCGGCCGCCTTTTCCTCCTTGCCGATCTTCTTGCGCTTGATCTGCCGGTCCATGTTCTTCTCGATCGTCGCAAGCGCCTTGTCGATCTGCTGCTGCGAGACGTCGAGGAGCTTCACATTGTAGCCCGCCAGGGCGGCGACGTGGGCAATGCCATTGCCCATCTGGCCGGCGCCGATGACCCCGATTGTCTTGATCATAAGGTCGAATTTCCTCTTCTTTTGCTCCGGCCCCGAGGCGCCGCGCCGGGATCAGCCCAACTTGTCGAGTTCCGCCTCCAGCTGCGGCACCACATCGAACAGGTCGCCGACGATGCCGTAGTCGGCGACCTGGAAAATCGGTGCTTCCTCGTCCTTGTTGATCGCAACGATGACCTTCGAATCCTTCATGCCGGCGAGATGCTGGATGGCCCCGGACAGGCCCACGGCGATATAGAGGTCCGGCGCCACGATCTTGCCGGTCTGGCCGACCTGGTAGTCGTTCGGGACGAATCCGGCGTCGACGGCGGCGCGGCTGGCACCGACAGCGGCCCCCAGCTTGTCGGCAACCCGCTCCAGCATCTTGAAGTTCTCGCCCGACTGCATGCCGCGGCCGCCGGAGATGATGATCCGTGCGGAGGTCAGTTCGGGACGCTCCGAGTGGCTGGTCTCGGCCCGCACGAAACTTGACAGGCCCGTGTCGCCGGTCCCGGCAACCTGCTCGACCCCGGCCGATCCGCCATCCTCGGCAGCCGGCTCGAATGCGGTCGTGCGCACGGTGATCAGCTTCCTCGCGTCGCTCGCCTGCACGGTCGCAATGCCATTGCCGGCATAGATCGGCCTCTCGAACGTATCCTCCGAGACCACGGCGGTGATGTCCGAAACCTGCTGGATATCGAGGAGCGCCGCGGCCCGCGGCAGGATGTTCTTCCCCGAGGTCGTGTGGGGGGCGAGGATATGGCTATAACCGTCGGCGAGGCCGACCAGAAGGTTGGCGACGTTTTCAGCCAGACGGTGCGCGAATTCGGGTGCATCGGCCACCAGCACCTTCGCGACGCCGTCGATCTTGGCGGCGGCCTCGGCGACCCCGCCGCAGCCCTCGCCGACGACCAGCAGGTGGATATCCTGGCCAAGTGCCTTGGCGGCGGTGACCGTGTTCAGTGTCGCCGGCTTCAGCTCGGCGTCGTCGTGCTCGGCAATGACCAGGACGCTCATGACTTAGATCACCTTCGCTTCGTTTTTCAGCTTGTCCACCAGCTCGGCCGCCGATTCGACCTTGACCCCGGCCTTGCGTTTCGGCGGTTCGACGACTTTGACGACCTTCAGCCGGGACGCCGCCTCGATTCCAAGATCGGCAGGTGTCATCTCCTCGATCGGCTTCTTCTTCGCCTTCATGATGTTCGGCAGGGATGCATATCGCGGTTCGTTGAGGCGCAAATCCGTGGTCACCACGACCGGCAGCTTCGACTTGATCGTCTCGAGCCCGCCGTCGACCTCGCGGGTGATCTCCGCCTCGCCGTCGCCGAGAACGATCTTGGAGGCGAAGGTCGCCTGACTCCAACCCAGCAACCCCGCCAGCATCTGACCGGTCTGGCCGGCGTCGTCATCGATCGCCTGCTTGCCGAGGATCGCGACCTGCGGCTGTTCCTTCTCGACCACCGCCTTCAGGAGTTTGGCCGCTGCCAGGGGCTGGATCGCCTCGTCGGTCGCGACATGGATGCCGCGGTCGGCCCCCATCGCGAGTGCCGTGCGAATCGTTTCCTGAACCTGTCGCGGACCGATCGAAACCGCGACGATCTCTTGCGCCTTTCCGGCCTCCCGCATTCGGATGGCTTCCTCGACGGCGATTTCGTCGAACGGATTCATGGCCATTTTGACGTTCGCGGTTTCGACTCCCGATCCGTCCGACTTGACGCGGACCTTGACGTTGGGGTCGATGACGCGTTTGACGGCGACAAGAATTTTCATGGTGGCTCCCTGCGACGGTGAGGAAGGTGCGCGGCAGCGAAAACGCCCCTGTTTAGGACCGGGCACAACCCCTGTCAAGGCAAGGATTGCCGCATTGCAGTAACGCTTTTCGCAGTCGCGAAACAGCGGCTCGACAGACCAGCTCGCCTGGCGCCGCCGCATGCGGCCGGTGTACCGGGCCGTCACGCCGCCATGGCGGGTTCCCGGTTACCGATTGGCCCCCGGCGTCCAAAGCACGTCGGCGGCGCCCGCCCGGTTGCAGTGGCGGGCCAGGACGAACAGCAGATCGGACAGGCGGTTCAGGTATTTTATGGCGTCGCGGTTGACCGGCTCCGAAGCGGCAAGGGCGACGGCCAGCCGCTCGGCGCGGCGCGTTATCGTGCGCGCGAGGTGGAGGTGCGCGGCGGCCGCGCTGCCGCCCGGCAGGACGAAGCTCTCCAGCGGCGCGAGATCGGCGTTCAGGCCGTCGATCTCGGCCTCGAGACGCGCGACCTGGGCCGCCGTGACGCGGAGGGCGCTTTCGGCCTTGCGTCCACCCGCCGGCCGGCACAGGTCGGCACCCAGGTCAAACAGGTCGTTCTGGATCCGCCCGAGAATGGCATCGGTTTCGCCCTGCGTGGCCAAGCGGGCGATGCCGATCGCCGCATTGGCCTCGTCCACCGTTCCATAGGCCTCAACGCGCAGCGTATCCTTGCGCACCCGGGTCCCGTCACCGAGCGACGTCTCGCCGGCATCGCCGCCGCGGGTGTAGATCTTCGTCAGCTTCACCATGCCGGGGTTCAGTCTCCCTTGAAGACAAAGGCCAGCAATACGAAGATCAAAACGGCGATGCCCTGAAAGAGAACCCGGAGCCGCATCAGCCGGTTCGAGTGCTTGCGATTGAACTCGCCGCCGCGCGCCATCGAGATGAGGCCGGTGAACAGCACGACGAGCGTGATGCCCATGGCCA
>JBFIFO010000008.1:0-44721 GCA_041602815.1 Alphaproteobacteria bacterium
CCGGCCCCGCTTCTCGACGCTGAGCTACGCCGGCGAGGCCAAGCTCGCGCGGCTGCCGCGGCGCAGCGCCGTCGCCGTGTTCTCGGTCGACCAGGTCTACGCCATCGCCGAGACCATGCGCCGCCAGCGCGGCGGCACTGCGGTGGTGCTGGGCGCGCTGTCCCCGCGCACCCGCAACGCCCAGGTCGAGATGTACCAGGCCGGCGAGGTGGACTACATGGTGGCGACCGACGCCATCGGCATGGGCCTCAACATGGACATCGACCACGTCGCCTTCGCCGGCCTGCGCAAGTTCGACGGCCGCCGGGCGCGGCCGCTCAGCGCGCCCGAGATCGCCCAGATCGCCGGCCGCGCCGGCCGCCACATGAGCGACGGCACCTTCGGCACCACCAACGAGATCGGCGGCCTCGACGACGAGGTGGTCGACGCCGTCGAGGCGCACCGCTTCGATCCGGTCGAGGCGGTGTACTGGCGCAACCGGCTGCTCGACTTCTCGTCGCCGCAGGGGCTCTTGCGCAGCCTCGAGATGCGGCCGGCGCACCGCTACCTCATGCGCCCGCGCGACGCCGACGACCATGTCGCCCTCGCCGAGCTGGCCCGCGATCCGAAGACCGCTTCGCGCGCGACCAACCCGGCCGCCGTGCGCCTGCTGTGGGAGGTCTGCCAGATTCCCGACTTCCGTAAAGTGATGCCCGACCACCACGCGGCGCTGCTGCGCCAGGTCTACCTGCATCTGATGGAGGCCGACGGGCGCCTGCCGGAGGACTGGGTGGCCAAGCACATCAACCGGCTCGACACGACCACCGGCGACATCGACACCCTGACCAGCCGCCTCGCCCATGTCCGCACCTGGACCTACATCAGCCACCGCGGCGACTGGCTGGCCGATTCGCAGCACTGGCAGGAGCGCGGGAGGGCCATCGAGGACAGGCTGTCGGACGCCCTGCACGAGCGGCTGCTGCAGCGCTTCGTCGACGTCAAGGCGGCGGCGCTGGGCCGGCGGCGCGGGGCCGGCGGCGAGGTTCTCGCCGCGGTCACCGCGAAGGGCGCGGTGATCGTCGAGGGCCATACCGTCGGCACCATGTCGGGCCTTACGTTCCGGCCGCTGACGGCGCCGCGCAGCGACGGCGACAGGGCGATCCTGTCGGCCGCGCGACCGGCCCTGCAGCACGAGGCGGCGCGCCGGGTCGGCGCCCTCGTCGGCGCCCCCGACGCCGAATTCCGGCTGGCCGATGACGGCATGCTGACCTGGCGCCGGGCGCCCGTGGCGCGGCTCGCCGGCGGCGACGATCTGTTGCGCCCGCGCGTCCAGGTGCTGCGCACCGACCTCATCGACGGAGCCCAGCGCGAGCGCGTGCGCAGCCGGCTCGCCGCCTGGCTGGACGGCCACCTGCGCCGGGTGCTGCGTCCGCTGTACCGGCTCCGGGAGGCGGGCGACCTCGGCAGCGCCGCGCGCGGTCTCGCCTTCCAGCTGTGCGAGGGGCTGGGCGCGCTGCCACGGCGCCAGGCGGCAACGCAGATCCGGGCCCTCGACCGCGACGATCGCAAGGCGCTGGCCCGGCTCGGCGTGCGGCTCGGGGCCGAATCCGTCTATGTGAAGGCGCTGCTGAAGCCCGGGCCGTTGCGTCTGCGCACGCTGCTGTGGGCGGCCGGCCAGGGCGAGGCGCCGCCGCTGCTGCCCGGGGCGGGCGACGAGACGCTGCCGGCCTCGGAGGCGCCGGCCGGGTTCTGGGCGGTGACCGGCTATCGCGTCGCCGGGGCGCGGGCGCTGCGTGCCGACCGCGCCGAGGCGCTGGCGCTGGCGCTGCGCAAGCGGGCCCGGCAGGGCGGCTTCCAGGCGACGGCCGAACTCACCGCACTGGCCGGCTGCGACGGCGCCGCCTTCGAGTCCGTGGTCCGGGCGCTCGGCTACCGGGCGATCGAGGGCGCCGACGGCACGAGCTTCGAGGCGGCCGCAAAGGCGGCGACGAAGCCCCCGCGCCGGCGCGGCCGGCGCCGCCGCAAGGCGCAGGCGGACTCGCCGTTTGCCGAGCTGCGCAAGCTGGTGGACAAGCGCGGATGAGCGGTGCGGGCGGCACTGCCGGCGCCCGGCCGACGGAGACCCTGCGCGTCGACAAATGGCTGTGGCACGCCCGCTTTTTCAAGAGCCGCTCGCTGGCCAACGCCATGGTTGCCGCGGGGCGGCTGCGGGTGAACAGCCAGCCGATCTCCAAGCCGCATCACCAGGTGCGGCCGGGTGACGTGTTGACCTTCCCGCAGGGCCGCCGCATCCGCGTTATCGAGGTCGCCGCCATCGGCAAGCGCCGCGGCCCCGCGACCGAGGCGCAGACCCTGTATGCCGACCTCGCACCGCCGGAGCCGCGGCGTGAGACCGGCGTTCCCGAACCGCGACCGGCGCATCGCGACAAGGGCAGCGGCCGGCCGACCAAGAAGCAGCGGCGGGACACCGACCGGCTGCGGGGATGACGCGCACGGCACCCGGATCAACACATACGGGCGACCGCGCCGGGAATTTCCGCCATGGTCGCGGTGTATCCCAGAGGAAGCCGGGAATCCCGGCCGCCCGGACGCGACCGCGGTTGGCCGCTGTCGCCGCCGGGCGCGCCGCCGCCGGCCATCGCCACTCGAGACAGGGATACACCGAAATGATACGTCTGACCGCCGCAGTTACGGTTGCCTTTATGCTATCCGCCGCCGCCGCCGCGGCACAGCAGCCGCCGCCGGCCCCGAACGGGATCGAGATGCCGAAGGGCTACAAGGACTGGCGCGTGATCGCGATATCGCACCGCAGCGACAACAACACGATGCGGGTCATCGTCGGCAACGATGCCGCGATCGCGGCGGCGCGCAGGGGCCGGGTCAATCCGTGGCCGGACGGTGCGATCCTCGGCAAGGTCGTGTGGGCCAACCGGACCGACGAGAACTGGGATGCGGCGACGGTGCCCGGCGAGTTCAAGGCCGCCGAGTTCATGATCAAGGACGCCCGGAAGTATGCCGAGACCGGCGGATGGGGCTTCGCCCGCTGGCTCGGCATGGCGCAGA
Source organism: Alphaproteobacteria bacterium (assembly GCA_041602815.1). Classification (GTDB taxonomy): domain Bacteria; phylum Pseudomonadota; class Alphaproteobacteria; order UBA8366; family JADFVY01. The sequence goes on from JBFIFO010000008.1 coordinate 3,043, forward strand.
AACCGTACGGCGCTGACGCCGATTTCGTGCAGGAGTGCTTCGGCTGCCACACGCCGGTGGAGTCGCGGGACTACGTGTTCACGACGCCGATCAGCCTGCCCTGACGGCCGGCGGCGACCCGCGATCGGGTCTTCCCGGGTCGCCGGCCGACCGCCGCATGCCGGATATTGCGGTGGTGGCTCAGCCCGGATTTAGCACCCACAGGGCGGCGGTGAGCACCGCGGCGTAGGCGACCCACAGGAGATAGGGGATCAGCAGTGCGCCGGCCCAGCGGTCGAGGCGCCGGAACAGCAAGGCGTTGGCGGCGATGGCCGGCAGCAGCACGAGGATCTCGATCAGCGCGAGGCCGATCCGCTGGAGGCCGAAGAACAGCACCGACCAGCCGATGTTGAGCGCCAGCTGCACCGCGTAGACGGCGAGCGCAAGCCGGGTCGCGGCAAGCGGGGCGCTACGCCAGGCGCGCCAGCCGGCGACCGCGATCATCGCGAACAGGGTCGTCCAGACGACCGGGAAGACCCAGTCGGGCGGGTTGAAGGCCGGTTTTTCGAGGGTCTGGTACCAGGTGCCGACGCTGGTCGCCGTCACCGCACCGCCGATCGCGGAGACCGCGGCGCAGACCGCCGCGAAGCCGGCGAGGCCGAGAAGATCGCGGCCGCGCGGACGGCGCAATTGGCCGGGCTCCGACATCCGCAGCTCACTCCGTCTCCAGCGAACCGACGACCACGATCGCGCCGTCGCCTGTTTGACGGATCACCACCAGCTCGCCCGACCTCGGATAGACGCCGGTCAATGCCGTGATGTTGACCTGGTGGGTCACCAGCACCAGCGGCCCGTCGAGCGCCTGCCCGGCCAGCCACCGGCGCAGCGCGCCGGTCTGCGCATCGCGGTTCGCCGGCCGGTCGAAGAAGGAATTGAGGATCGACTGGTCCTCGACCGGACCGAGGCGCAGCAGCTCCGCCGTCTCAAGACAACGGCACCACTGGCTGGAGACGACGCGGGCCGCCGCGATGCCGTTCGCGCGGAATGCGGCCCCGATGCGGGTGGCCTGCTCGCGCCCTTCCTCGGAGAGGTTACGCTGGGTGCGGCAGTCGCCGAGCACGAACCCCGGCGGATCGCCGGTGCCCGGCGCGATGGCGTGCCGCAACAGCGCCACGTGTCCCGGCGCGCGCAGGGCGGCCCAGATTTCGGTATCGTCCGCCGACACAGGTGCAGGGACGACACCCAACAGAAGGACGAGAAGGCCCCCGACGAAGACCCGGATCTCCCCGTACGACCACAAGAGAGCGCGGCCAGGCTGCCGTGGCCGGCCTTCATCGTAGCCGCCCCTGACGGCAGCTCCCCGCTTTGCCGCCGTTCCGGCTTTGCCGCCGGTCATGCCAGCGCCCCGAGGGCGAGCGAGGCGACGACTGCGACGGTCAGCGGCAGGCGCAGCTTCGGATACCACGCCGGCAGCTCGCCGCTGCGCCCGGCGCGGAGATCGAACAACAGCATTGCGGCGAAGGCGGCCGCCAGGACCACCAGCCCGAGCGGCCGCGCGAGGAACAGGGCGCCCCAGCCAACGAGGGACGGGACCACGCTGTAAGCGAGGCGGCGGGAGATGCGGCAGACACCGGCGTCGCGTCCGTAGCCGGCAATCGCGACACCCCAATGGACGCCGCCGAGGAACGAGAGGATAACGGCGCCGTAGGCGGCGAGCGCCAGGGTGCCGTATGCGCGAACCGTCCCGTCGGCGAGCAGGCCGACGGCCGCGAGAAGAACGAACGGGACCGCGCCGAGCGCGCCCAGCCACGTTGCGGTCGGCGGCATCGCTGCCGCTGTCGCGCCGGCTCCGCCGGCGGTCCCCTCCCGCACCGTCATTGCGGTGCCTTGGCCGCAACGAGCATGTAGTTCACCCCGGTGCTCCGGGACACACGCCAGCGGTCGGCAAGCGGGCTGTACCTCATGCCCACGACCTCGGTCACGCGCAGCCCGGATCGCCGGATCATCCTGCGGATCTCGTCGGGCCGCAGGAAGCGGGTCCAGTCGTGGGTCCCCCTGGGCAGCCATCCGAGGACGTATTCCGCCCCGACGATGGCCAGGAGAAACGCGCGTGCCGTCCGGTTCAGCGTGGCCACGAACAGGAGGCCGCCGGGTTTTACGAGGTCGCCGCAGTCCGTCATCAACTGTCGCGGGTCCGCCACGTGCTCGACGACCTCGGCGTTGATGACGACATCGAAGCGCTCGCCCGACTCCAGGACATGCTCGGCGAGGCCGTGGCGGTAATCGATCGAAAGCCCCTGCTGCGCCGCATGCCAGCGGGCAATCTCGATGTTGCGGGCGGTGGGATCGACTCCGACCACCTCGGCGCCGTACTTCGCCAGCGGCTCGGATAGCAGCCCCGCGCCGCATCCGACATCGAGGATCTTCACACCGGCCAGCGCGTCCTCGCTGCCGGCGTTGCGTCCTAAATGGCGGGCGATGCGACTGACGATGTAGTCGCGGCGCGCCGCGTTGAACTTGTGGGCGACCCGAAACTTGCCGTCCGGTTTCCACCATTCCTCGGCCAGCTTGTGGAAGCGTTCGATCTGCTTGGGGTCGACGGTCCGGGAGTCCGGCCAGGGTGCATCGAGATGGTCCTTCTTCAGCATCTGCCGTTTTACCTCGCTATTTGGGTTCCAGATTCCGTGTCGCCTGCAGCCCCGGTCACCCGCCGGAAGCTACGACGCGTGCCAGCTGCGCCTCGATGGCGGCCGCCACCTCAGCCGAGGTCGGCTCGGTCCGCGTCGAGAACCAAGTCACGAGCTCGCCCTCGGGCCCGACGAGGTATTTGTGGAAGTTCCAGCGCGGCGCGCCCGCGGCGCCGACCTCGGCGGCTGCCCATTTGTAGAAGGGATGCGCATCCTCGCCCTTGACCGCAACCTTGCTCGTCATGGGGAAATCGATGTTGAAGTTGACCTCGCAGAATCGCTTGATCTCGTCCTCCGTGCCCGGTTCCTGGTTGCCGAAATCGTTCGACGGCACGCCGAGCACAACGAGCCCGCGGTCGCGGTAACGCTCCCACACTGCCTGCAGATCCTCGTATTGCGGGGTGAAGCCGCAGAACGAAGCGGTGTTGACGACCAGCACCACCTTGCCCCGGAAGTCCGAGAGCGGCAGCGGCCCGCCCTCTATAGCGGTGAAGGTGAAGTCGTGGGCCGATTTTGCCGCGCCCGCCGCCGCGGCGGGCACACCGCCCGAGATCAGGATCAGCATTGCCATGACCAGTGTCGCGCGCATGTCTTGGTCCCCCTGTTTGGAGTCACTGATTTAAATACGATGATGAAGGGGATTTGGATCAGTTGATCCAGCCCGGCAACCCGGCTCGTAGAAAGTCGCGAACATTGCCGCGGCTTTCGCCATCGCGACAGCTTGAGCCACGGCCCCGGCGCGGCGAAGATCGGATCGCGTTGCGCGGCCTGACCACGAACGGTCCGCGACGCGGAAGCGGGAACACGGATGACGGGTAAGGACCAACGCGACAGCCCCCTGACCCTGGCCTCGTTCGGCGACGGCCTGAATGTCGCGATCGTCGGCGCAACGGGCGGCATCGGCCGGGCGCTCGTCGACGACCTCGCACGCTGCCGGGCCGTTGCCAGGATCTTCGGCCTGTCGCGGTCCGCCATGCGTGCGCCGTCGGAAAGGTTGGCCTGGCATCGCCTCGACCTCGAGGACGAGCCGTCGATATCGGATGCGGCATCCGCGGTGCGGCGATCGGCCGGCCGCCTCGATATCGTCGTGGTGGCGACCGGGATTCTCCATGACAGCGATCGCCTGCAGCCGGAGAAGACATGGCGTGCGCTCGACCCTGCCGCGATGGAGCGGGCGTTCCGCCTCAATTCGATCGGCCCGGCGCTGGTCGCCAAGCATTTCCTGCCGCTGCTCGCCGCCGACCGCAAATCGGTGTTCGCCGCCCTGTCGGCGCGGGTCGGCAGCATCGAGGACAACCGGCTCGGCGGCTGGCATTCCTACCGGGCCTCGAAGGCCGCCCTCAACATGCTGATCCGGACGCTGTCCGTCGAGCTTGCCCGGCGCAATCCGCACGGCCTCTGCGTGGCATTGCATCCGGGCACGGTGGACACCGCCCTGTCGCGCCCGTTCCAGGCCCGGGTTCCCGCGGGCAAGCTGTTCCCGGCGGCGCGATCCGCCCGCCATCTGCTCGAGGTGCTCGACGCGCTGACGCCGTCGGACTCGGGCCAGGTATTCGCCTGGGACGGCAGCCGGATCCCCTTCTAGCCGGGACCTGCGCGCGAGGCGGCCGCCCGTCGACCGTGACCGAGTGATCCTCTGCCTTAAGGTTTCGCCGGCATGCGGACACGGCGATTTTGGTGATCGTGCCGTGCCGTTGGTCGTCGAGGCGGGACCGGCGTCCGGATCCGCGGCACGCTGTGCTATGATGGCCGCTGTCCTGATCGATTGGAACCGGATGGCGGAATGCGCGATGGACCGCAGATCCTTCATCACCGGCGTGCTGGCGATGCCGGCGCTGGCCGGGCTTTCCGGGAGCCGGGTGGCGGCGCAGGGCGACGCGGGCGAGCCCCTGTCGCCGGATCAGTCGGCGTGGCGGGTTGAGGCGCTCGCGGCCTTTCCCTATGAGTACGTCCGGGTCGACGGCCGCGCGGCATTGCGCGAGTGGGAGTGGCTGAAGGCGGGCGGCCGCGGCGCGCCGGTCGTGATCGGCGGCGATGAGGATTTCGAGGCGATCCTCCAGGTCTTCCATCCCGATTACGTGGCGCAGATGAATCCGCCCGCCCTCGCCGACACCCTGGCCCGGGCCGACGCGCTGGCTCATCCCGCCGACCTGCTGGCGCTTCACCGGCTGCAGGAAGAGGAAATTCTCGCGGCCCTCGAGAGGATGTGCCGGCAGGATCCCGACATGTGCGGCGCGTTGGACGCGCTCTCGGCGTCGTCCGACGGGGATGGTCCCCAGGACGACGCGCCCTACGAGCCGCCAGTCGGCGATTGGCCGCTGATCCTGCCGGAGCCGGACACCGCGCTGACGGTGGCCGAGGAGCTTCTGACCGGGCGGGCGCTGGAGCGCGTGACCATCGTCCTCGTCCCCACCGACGATCCGACGACGATCCCCGCCCATCTGCGCTGGGGCGGCTGGAACGCCAATCCGCCGGCCGAGTATCATGTGGCCGCCCTGCGCTCGTGGCGCGACCGCTACGGCGCCGAGCTGGTCGGGCTCGGCTTCGACGTCATGAACCTCCGCGTCGCGCGCCGCCCCGCCTCGCGCGACGAGGCGCTGGCATTGGCCCGCGAGCAGTACGCCTATTGCAGCGACATCGTCGACCAGGGGGTCGGCACGCTGGCGGCCCTGGCGGCGCTGCTAATGGCCGGGGACTGGTGGTATTTCTGGTGGGATTGACTCGGCAACAGCCCCGTGTACGCCCCCGCTGAAACCCGCAGAAATCCCTAACGCATGGGCTCGTTCCGCGCGGACCGGCACGGACCGCAGGCCCGGCCGCGATACCCCTTGCCGGCCGCGGGTTGCCGTGCCGGCCGGCGCGTGCTAGGCCGGTGCGCTGTTTTCCGGGGCCGCCGCCGGGGCGGTCCGGCAATCGGGGCGACAGGCATGGTCGATTTCCTGCGCGATTTCCTGTTCCGCCGCAAGGGCGCGGCGCCGGAGGGTGCGACAGGCCATGACGATGCCGAGCTGCGGCTCGCGGCGGCGGCGCTGATGGTCGAGGCGGCCAAGCTGGACGGCAGTTTCGACGAGGCCGAACGGGAGCGCATCGCGGCGCTCCTCGACGGGCGCTTCGCCATGTCGGCGGACGACATCGCCACCCTGATCGCCGCGGCCGACGAAGAGACCGACCTCGCCGGCGGGCTCTACGGATTCACCCGCACGGTACGCGAAAGATTTGATCATGCCGAGCGCGTGGCGATGATTGAAATGTTGTGGGAAGTGGCGTATGCGGATGGCGCCCTGCACGATTTCGAGGCAAACATGTTGCGCAGGGTGGCCGGACTTTTGTATGTGACGGACCAGGAGAGCGGCGCGGCCCGCAAGCGCGTGCTGGCGCGGCTTTCGCCCCCGTCCGGCGCGTCCGGCGGGTAAGAGACGTAAAGTTGAGGAGAGGGCCGGCATGACCTATGTCGTCACCGAGAGCTGTATCCGATGCAAGTATATGGATTGCGTCGAAGTCTGCCCCGTGGATTGCTTCTACGAGGGCGAGAACATGCTGGTCATCCATCCTGACGAATGCATCGACTGCGGGGTCTGCGAGCCGGAATGCCCGGTGGAGGCGATCCTGCCGGACACCGACAGCGACGGCGAGAAATGGGTGGAGATGAACCGCGAGTACTCCGAGAAATGGCCGAACATCACGCGCAAGAAGGATTCGCCGTCGGACGCGGACGAGTGGAAGGACGTGCCCGACAAGTTCGAGAAGTATTTCAGCCCCGAGCCGCCGAAGGCATGACCTGACGCGATTCCGGCGTGGCCGGTGGCGCGGCCCGCTGTGCGCCGGCAACCGGCGCCGCGGCATTTTGCCGCATCGCACCATCGACAACCGGCCGGTGGCTCCCGGGCGGTGGGGGGTGATTTTAACAAGCCTCTGTAAATCGGTCGAAAAACCTGTTATATTATTACCTGCGTAGCGAGCGAGGAAAACGTTCGCCCGTTCCGCAGGGCGGTATTCGGGCGGGGTGGTCCCTGCATTACATGAGCGGCTGGAGTGGTCGCGGGCCGGGGCGGTATGCCGGCGGCTCGCGGGGGTCGGCGTCAAGTGCGCTGGCACAGGAGAGGTCGTGCACTCTGAACCGTCATTACTGCGGCATTCCCGATTGCCGCGGGGGCAGGACCGGTTACCCGCGGCCCGGAGGCCGGGTTGACGACACGTAATTCAAGGGGCTTACGAACTACATGAGCGGGACTATTGACGCGTTGAAGTTTCGCGGCGGCGAATGGGTGGTCTATCCGACCCACGGGGTCGGCAAGGTGGCCGGTATCGAGGAGGCGGAGATCGCCGGCTGCCGGCTGGAGCTGATCGTTATCCATTTCGACAAGGATCGCATGACGCTGCGTATTCCGGTCGCCAAGGCCCGGAATTCTGGGCTGCGTCCGCTGTCGTCGCGCGACCAGATGAAGAGCGCATTGAAGACGCTGAAGGGCCGCAGCCGCGTCAAGCGGACCATGTGGAGCCGACGCGCGCAGGAGTACGAGGCGAAGATCAATTCAGGGGATCCGGTGTCGATCGCCGAAGTGGTGCGCGACCTGCACCGCAACGCCGACCAGCCGGACCAGTCGTACAGCGAACGCCAGATCTACCAGGCGGCGCTCGATCGCCTGGTGCGCGAGTTCGCGGCGGTCGAGAACCTCGACGAGAACGCCGCGACGGAGAAACTGGAGGCGATGCTCAAAGCGGCCTGACGGCGGCTCCGCGCCCGTTCGCGGGCGCGCCACCGCTGCGGCGCCGACGGCCCGAGTTCATGCGAGACCAGACATCCATTGCCGAAATCCGCGGAGCCTCGCGGATCTGGGCGGTGGGTGCCGTACATGGCGAATCCGCGCGCTTGAAGTCCCTGCATGCGCAGCTCGAGCCGCGCATCGAGCGGCGCGACGCGCTCGTCTATCTCGGCAACTATCTCGGATACGGCCCGGACGTTGCCGGGACCGTCGAGGAGCTCGTGGACTTCCGGCGGCGTGTGCTGGCCCATCCGCCGCTGCGCGTGGCGGCCGACATCGTGCATTTGCGCGGCAGCCAGGAGGAGATGTGGCAGAAGCTGCTGCAGCTGCAGTTCGCGAGCGACCCGCGGGCAATCCTGAGCTGGGTGCTGTCGCGCGGCGTCGCGGCCACGCTGAAGGCTTATGACGGCGACCCCGACGCCGGGGCGCGCGCCGCGGCGGGCGGGGCAACGATCTTGAACGACTGGACCCGGACATTGCGCGAGGCCGTGCGCCGCCATCCGGGGCACGATGCGTTCTTCTCGGGCCTCAAGCGTGCGGCGGTCAGTACCGGCGGCAGCGAACTGCTGTTCGTCAACTGCGGAATCGACATCGAGCGGCCGCTGGCGGCGCAGAGCGATGCGTTCTGGTGGGCCGGACGCAGCTTCAACGACGTCGTCGCGCCGTACGAATCGTTTTGTCGGGTCGTCCGCGGCTACGACCCCGAACACGGCGGGTTCGCCGAAACCCCCTTCACCGCCACGGTCGATGGCGGATGCGGCTTCGGCGGGACATTGGCCGCGGCCTGCTTCGCGCCGACGGGCGACATCGTCGAACGAATCGAGGCCTGAACGCGCATCCAGGGGCGGCGCGACAAGCCGCCCGGCATACGCGTGGGGCGATCAAAAAAAGTTGACTGGCGTACTGTGTTTTTTGCTATGATTATTACGCTAATCTACAGTGTTTAGACCAATTCGGAGAGGACCGCCCGGCGGCATTGCGGCGACAACAATGGCCCATATCGACGATCCCAAAACCCAGCGTGCAAATCTGAATTTCATCAAGACCTCGATGAAGGAGCCGCTGCTTGCGCGCGAGCGCGAGTTCGAGCTCGCACGCCGCTGGCGCGAGGAGGGCGACGAAATGGCACTGCACGAGCTGGTCCGCAGCTACATGCGGCTGGTCGTCAGCACCGCCTCCCGGTTCCGCAATTACGGCCTGCCGATGGGCGATCTCGTGCAGGAAGGCAATGTCGGATTGATGCAGGCCGCTGCCCGATTCGAGCCGCAGCGCGAGGTGCGGTTCTCGACCTACGCCACGTGGTGGATCCGGTCGGCCATGCAGGACTATGTCCTGCGCAACTGGTCGATCGTGCGGACCGGCACGACGGCGGCGCAGAAGTCGCTGTTCTTCAACCTGAGGCGCCTGCGCGCGCGCATCGACGATTCGATGGGCGCGCGGTTGAGCGACGAGGGCCGCCGCACCATTGCCGAGGAGTTGAACGTCGATGTCGGCGAGGTCGAATCGATGGAGGTGCGTCTCAGCGGCATCGATCAGTCGCTGAATGCGCCGCTGTCCGATTCATCCGACGACGACTGGATGGATTTCCTGCCGGACTCCGGCCCCAGCCCCGAGACCGTTGCCATCGGCATGCGCGATGCCGAAACACGGTCGCGCTGGCTCGCCGAGGCGCTGCGCGAGCTGAGCCCGCGCGAGCAGACGATCATCCGCCAGCGGCGGCTGACGGACGAGGGCGCCACGCTCGAGGAGCTGGGCCGCGAACTCGGGGTCAGCAAGGAACGCGTCCGCCAGCTTGAAAGCCGTGCCCTCGGCAAGCTGAAGGACTCCATGCTGCGCCGCGTTCAGGCGCCGCGCGACCTCCTGTTCGAGACCTGACCAGCCCTAGTTCCTGACAAGCTTGACGAGGCGACCCGGGCGCACCTCCGGCCGGTCGCCGAGGTCGTTGAGAATCGCAAAACGCTCCGCCGCGTGGTCGGCAAAGGCATTGCGCCGGACCAGCGTGTCGAACGTGTCCCCCGCGCCGGTGGCCACCACGCGCAGGCGCAGGGGATGCAGCGCCGCAGCCTCCGGCTCATCCAGAGTGCGGAAGCTGTACGTCGCCTGGCGCATGCCCTCGCTCAACCGGTTGGTCAGCTCCGCCGGCGACATGAACAGGAAGCGGTAGACGGTGCCCGGCCCGCTGCGCACCGCGACGAGGCGATAGTCGACGGGCCCCTGCTTGGTGTCGCCGCGCAGCCAGCCGGTTGCGGCCTCCAGCCCGTCGATCGCGAATTCGCGCACGTCTTCGAGCTCGATGCCGCCGGCCCAGACGCCCGTGAGGTACTCGACGACCGGCCCGGTCACGAGCAGGCGCGACGGCTCGAACAGGATGGCGGCACCGCCGGGACCGAGCGCCGTGACCCGGCGGCTGTCGGCATAGAGCGTGTAACCCGTGGGAACCGTGAAGGCGATGCGGCGGATCGGATGCGCGTAGGTCTGGCCGATCACGAACCCGTATTCGCGTCGGTTGCCGTAGAGCAGTCCGTCGATGGCGCCGAGATAGGCGGTCTCGCCGACGAACCCCGGCGGGTCGTTCAGGCCGGCGATCAGGGCCGCGGCCTGCTCGATCCGTGCGCCGGTGAGCGGGTGGGTCGAAGAATAGCCGTGGGAATTGCGCTGCGCGTCGCTGAGGCCGGCGATGCGGGCTTCCAGGTCGCGCTGCGCATTGAGTTTGCCGAGGAACCCTGTCAAGCCCCGCGGGTCGTACCCGGCGGCGATGAGATACCGCAGGCCGAGCCGGTCCGCCTCGAGTTCCTGGTCCTGGGTAAAGCCGCCGAACGCAAGCCGGATGCCGACCGCGGCGGTGTCACCGAGTACCGGCAGCTCGAAGTCGCACCCGATCGTGGCGCAGATCCGTTCTTCCGCCTTCATGCCGCTGAGCCGCCGGGCACCGTGGCGCGCGTTGATGTGCGCCAGCTCGTGGCTCAGCACGCTGGCCAGTTCGGCCTCGCTGCTGGCCAGCGCCAGCAGCCCGCGGGTCACGTAGACATAGCCGCCCGGCAGCGCGAAGGCATTGACCGACGGGGAGTCCAGGACCGTGAAGCGATACTCGAACTGCTGCAGCTCCGTGACCTTTCCGATCCGCCGTCCGACCGCCTCGACATAGGCGGCGAAGGCCGGGTCGTAGTAGACGCCGCCGAACTCCGCCAGCACCTGGGGGTGCGACTTGCGGCCGATCTCCTTTTCCTCGTCGGTCGAGACCACCATGAAGTCGATCTTGCCGGTCGCGGGGTTGATGGCGCAGCCGCCGACCGCCCACGATAGCAGTGCGGCCAGACAGGCAAGACAGGAGCGTACCGGCAGTCGGATCATTGCCCTAGGACCAGCTTGACCCTTTCCCCAACCCGCAGCGGCTGGTCCGCGCGAAGTCCGTTGAGGACGAGAAACCGTTCCTGCGGCAGCGATTCGAACGGTGACCGCTGCGCCAACCCGTACACGGTGTCGCCGCTGCGGACGTCGACGACATGGATCCGCCAGGGTCGCGCGGCGGCCGCCTCTGCCGGGCTGAGCGGGCGCAGGCTGAATAGCGTCTGGCGGAACGCGCCGGGCAGCGGCGTGGCTGCCTCGCGCGGTGCCGCGCCGACGAAGCGATAGATCCGCCCCGCATCGAACCGCACAGCGGCAAGGCGCAACTCCAGCGTCCCGCCACGGACCTCCAGCGTCGTGCGCGCGGTGGCCGCGGCCATGCCGTTCATGGTAACCGGCGAGAGCTCGTCGAGGGTCAGCTGCTTGGCCCACTCCTCGGCGATGTAGCCGGCCATCGTGCCGCCGTACGGCTTGTCGGCGGCATCGAACTGGATGAGCATCTTCGCCGGGTGCGTGGCGATGGCGGCGTCGGGCAGGCTTTTGAGCGTAAAACCATCGGGCACTTCGAAGCGATAGCGCTGCACGGGATGAATGAACAACCGGCCGCGCGCCAGCCCGTGATGCGGCGAGTCGCCGTAAACCATGGTGTCGATGCGGCTGAGATAGCCGTCCCGGTCGATCGTCCCCTGCCCCGCCGTCGCGCCGGCAAGCTGCATGGCCTGGCGGACGCGCTCCACCGTGCGTGGATGGGTCGACATGATGTCCCTGCCATCGACTTCGTCAGGATCCCGGCCGGCCAACCGCGCCTCCAGCCGGCTGTTCTCGCGCATCTTCGACAGGAAGCTCGTCATCCCGGCCGGGTCGTATCCGGCGCGGCTGATGTAGCGCACGCCCAGACGGTCGGCCTCCAGCTCCTGCTCGCGCGAGAATGGCTGGACGAAGGTCAGGCTGCCGATGCCGGCAACGACGTTGCCCACGGTCTCGCTACCGGTGACCGCGCCGAGCAGGCCGGCGAGCCCGCCGACGATAAGGCCGCGGCTATAGCGCTGCGCCGCGTGGCGGGCCACGACATGTCCCAGCTCGTGGCCGAGGACGCCGGCGAGTTCGGCCTCGTCGCCGGCCAGCGCCATCAACCCGCGGGTGATGTAGACATAGCCGCCCGGCAGCGCGAAGGCGTTGACCACCGGGCTGTCGAGGACCGTGAAGGTATAGCTCTGGTCGGGCTGTTCGGTGGCTTTTGCGACGCGGCCGCCGACCACGGCCGCATACTGCGTGATCCGGGTATCGTCGTACACCCCGCCGAATTCCTTGACCACCTCGGGATGCAGCTCGGCGCCGCGGCGGCGCTCGTCCTGCGGCGACATCAGCATCAGGTTGCGCTGGCCGGTCGCCGGGTTGATCGCGCAGCCGGCCGCGCCCAGCGCCAGCGCCGAACAGGACAGGCCGCAGAAATGTCGCCGCGTAAGTTCCATTGTCGTTCCTTCGCAATCGTTGCGCCGGCGGCGCGGTCGCCGGTTTCCAATACGACATTGCGGCCGCGAGGCGCGATAGCAAGGCGAAACTTACCCGATCGGTCGTTAAATTTCTGCCGCCCTGCCCCGGCTTTTCGTATCGGCGAGGCTGCGATAGGGTCGCAGACCGACATTCATGGTGGAAGGGAAGGCACGGATGGCCACGGGTCGGGCATTCCTGCTCGGATTCATCGTCGCGGCGGCGCTGGCGTTCAACGGCCCGCCCGGACGCGCCAATTCCGACGTGCCGCCCCGCGGGCTCGCGGATGGCGGGCAGGCCCGCGTCGCCGAGGTCATCGACGGCGACACCGTGCTGCTGGCAGACGGTCGCGAGGTGCGGCTCGTCGGCATCCAGGCGCCCAAGCTCCCGCTCGGCCGCAGGAACTTCCGCAAATGGCCGCTGGCCGATCGCGCGAAATCCGCGCTGGCAGCGCTGACCGCCGGTCGTGTCGTATTGCTTTACTTTGGGGGACAGCGGGTCGACCGCCACAGCCGGCTGCTCGCCCACCTGGTGCTCGACGACGGGCGCTGGGTGCAGCGAGTCCTGCTGTCGCAGGGACTCGCCCGCGTGTACAGCTTTGCCGACAACCGGGCGCTGGTGGCCGAGATGCTGGCGGCGGAGCGTGCGGCGAGAGAGGCGCGTGTGGGAATCTGGCGCCATCCCTTCTACGCCGTCCGCTCGTCCGCCGACGTGGCACGGGATATCGGCACCTTCCAGCTTGTCGAGGGGCGGGTCGTCGACGCGGCGCGGGTTCGGGGCACCACCTATCTGAATTTCGGCGCGGACTGGCGGAGCGATTTCACCGTCGTCGTCGCCGGCGCGGATCGCGCGGCCTTCGAAGACGCCGGTTTCGACCTGCTGGCGCTCAAGGGCCGTATCGTCCGCGTGCGCGGTTGGCTGGACAGGCGCAATGGCCCTATGATCGCCGCGACGCACCCGGAACAGATCGAGGTGCTGACGGACTAGGCGAACGATGCGCGCACGGGACGACAACCCGCCGCCGCGCGGCCAGCGCGGAATCAGCCGGAGCCGGCTGTATCCCGAGCTCGAGCCCTATCTGTGCGGGCGCCTTGCCGTCGCGCCGCCGCACGAGCTCTACTGGGAGGAATGCGGCACGCCGGACGGCGTCCCGGCACTTTTCCTGCACGGCGGCCCGGGCGCCGGGCTAACCGACGCCGGCCGCCGTTTCTTCGACCCCGACCACTACCGGATCGTGGCATTCGACCAGCGTGGCGCCGGCCGGTCGACGCCGCATGGCGAGCTGTCCGGCAACGATACCGCCGCGCTGGTCGAAGACATCGAAACGCTGCGCCGGGACCGCGGCATCGACCGTTGGCTGGTGCTCGGCGGTTCCTGGGGGGCGCTGCTGGCGCTGGCCTATGCCGAGGCCTATCCGGAGCGCTGCCGCGGACTCGTGCTGCGCGGGGTCTTCCTCGGCGGGCGGGAGGAAGCGCACTGGTTTCTCTACGGCATGCGCCGTTTCTTTCCCGAAGCCTGGCGGCTTTTCGCAGGGTTTCTGCCGGCCGCCGAGCGCGACGATTTGCTGGCCGGCTACCACCGGCGGCTCGTCGACCCCGATCCCGGCAACCACATGCCGGCGGCACGCTCCTGGAGCCAATACGAGGCCGCGTGCTCGGCACTGGTCCCGCGCCCCGATACGCTGGGCCGCTACGACGACGACCGGGCGGCGCTCGGCCTCGCGCGGATCGAGGCGCATTACTTCGCCAACAACTGTTTCCTGCATGAAGGCGCGCTCCTGGCGGGCGCCCGCCGCATCGCCGATATCCCGGGGGTGATCGTGCAGGGGCGCTACGACATGATCTGCCCGCCGCACAGCGCCGAACGGCTGGCCCGGGCCTGGCCCAAGGCGCGGTTCGAGATCATCGCCGATGCCGGCCATTCGGCGCTCGAGCGCGGCACCGCCGCGGCTCTGGTCGCGGCCACCGACCGCTTCAAGGCGCTGGCGTGAACACTGCGCCGTCGCCGCCGGCCGCACGCTGGCCTGAACTCCGCCTTTGCGCTATACAGGCCCCCGACGCGCCCGTAGCTCAGCCGGATAGAGCACAGGATTCCTAATCCTGGGGTCGCAGGTTCGAGTCCTGCCGGGCGCGCCATCTTCGCGCAAATATACGCGTGAGAGGTAACGGCAGGGGTCACGGCCCGCCAATCCGTTTGGCTTTTTGCCTAGCCTGGCTGCGCTTCAAGCGGCAGCTTGCCGCGCCCACGCGGGGCTTGGGCAACGCGGCCGTGCGACCCGGATTCAGCGCATTTTAACACTCGCCCCACACATAATGTCGCTCCTCGACAGCTGCTTGCGGCCTCTCTTGGCCGCGAGATCGGAATTGCTTATTCGTGCAAGGAAGCCCGATGGCGCACAGGAAATCCGGATCGACGCCTGCGATCGGAACATACGGCGTCGAGAAGACGGTGGGACAGGAAAAAAGCCAACTGTTCCCGGTCCTGGGCACACAGGCTCGCGTGCCGCCGGACACCGATGCGGTCAAAGCCGCGTTCGACAAGCTGATGCGCGGTCTCGCCCACGGCTTTGGCGAACAAACTTATTCGGGTTACCGGACGCTCTACGAGTTCGGCCATGCCGTGGTTCCGGCGCTGGAGCAAAGAATCCTGGAGGCGGACTGGACAGCCGTCACACGACCGGAGGCCACCCGGATGCAGACTGCCCTGGTAACCCTGCTGCACGATATCGATGAGGCGCGGTCACGGGATGTCATCGATCGGTTGCTGACGGATGGCTGCCATCCCGCGCTGCGTGGCGCCTTGAACAGTATCCGCCGATATGACGGCAGGAATTTCAAAGTTCATGAGCTACGCGGGCTGCGGGTGTTCATTGACAACGGAATCGATCACTCCGAGGCGGTGCGGTTCCATCTCGATCGCTGGCTGTCGAACGTTCCGGCGACCGATCTGTGGGGCATCACGAGGCTCTATATCCTCCCTGTTCCGCCAGTGCCCGATCATGCCGGCCTTTATATGCCGATCCTGTCGACGATCACGGTTTACTGGAGAGCCTCATTACTGTGGGGCTTGCCGCCTGGCTGGCTGGAACGGCTTCTGATGGAGCGCACACTCTATCACGAGATCGGCCACCACGTTCATCGGCACGAGTTCGGTCAACAACCGGAACAGGAACGAGAAGCCGACCGTTACGCCTATGAACGCCTTCGCCTGAGCCGCCCCTTTTTGGTCTTCATTGCGCAGGTCATTCGCCGCGTCTTGCCCCGGAGGTTCTGCGAGCCGTATTCGCCAAGATCGAGGAGGTAACGTTGTCACCGAAAGACCGGCGCTGTGCGTCACTTCGCAGCTGTGGGCCAAGTTACGGCCCGATTCCGACATCGCGATGGCTTCGCCCTCGCCGTCAGATCCCCAGCAGCGGCTGCACCATGCGGGCTGCGAGGCTCTTGAAGCGCAGCGGCGCGTCGGTCACGGCGAGGCAGATGCAGTCCTCGCCCGGCGCGGCATGGGGCTGGTGCTCCAGTGTCTCGTCGGCCTCCTGCAGGTCGCCGCGGCCGTAGTCGCCGGTGGCGTCGGAAAATGCACCGGCCAACACCAGCGTCAGCTCCATGCCCCGGTGCGAGTGCGGGGGCACCGGCTTTCCAGCCGGAATCCGCAGCAGGCGCACCGTGGTCCCGGGCTCCGCGGTTGGGATGACCGCCTGGAACGCCCCGAGGCCGAGGCGTCGCCAATTGATCTCGTCGGCGTCACCGCCCAGATAGCCGCGCAGCGGCTGGGGCAGCACCGGTCGCTCGGCCGTCGCAGCGCCACCGGCGGCGGGGCCGGGGCCCAGCTGCTCGATGGCGGCATCGAGGCGTGCCATGATCAACTCCAGGGCCTGCTCGTCCATGGCGGCGGGCGCAGCGGACAGCAGCATGCCGCCGCCAAGTGCTTCCAGGCTTGCGACGGTGCGCCGGCAGGCGGGGCACAGGGCGAGATGCGTTGCGATCGCCAGGCTCCAGCCCTCGGCAAGGGCGCCGGACGCATAATCCAGCAGCAGTTCTTCACTCGGGTGATGACGAATGTTCATTCTCTCTCTCCAACCTCGGACCGGACGCGTTTGAGCGCCAATCTGATCCGCGACTTCACGGTGCCGAGCGGCAGGCCGAGGCGCGCGGCGGCCTCCGCATGGGTGATGTCCTCCTGAAACACCAGGCGCAGCACCTCCTGCTGTTCGCCAGGCAGCCGGGCGACGGCGTCTCTCAGCCGGCCCGCCTCCTCCGCATGTGCGATGCGCTCATGGGCGAGCGGTTCCGGCTCCGGGACGGTCGCCGGGTCGTTCAGATCCGGCTCCGGCCGCCTGGCCTTGCGCAGCATGTCGATCCGCATGTTCCGGGCGATGGTGAACACCCAGGTCGATGCCGAGGCCCGGGCGGGCTCGAACTGCGCCGCCTTGCGCCAGACGTTGAGCATCGTCTCCTGGACGATTTCCTCCGCCAAGGCCGGATCGGTGCGCTGGCTGAGGACGAACGCCTTGATGCGCGGCGCGAAGTGGCGGAACAGGGCCCGGAAGGCCCGGCGGTCGCGCTCCTCTGCCACCGCAACAAGCAGATCGTTCAACGTTTCGGTCGCATCCCGTCCGGTGTCGGCGCCGCTCATTGCGCTCGGAATCCCCTCCAGTTTCTGGCCCCCGGCCTCGATGCGACGCCGCATACGACACGCGACGCCGCGCGCGGCCGGCGGCTGCGGTGCAAGACCATCGCAGGAGCGTTGCAAACTGTACATGTCCCCAATACGCTCTGCGCGCCCATCCGGATCACCCCAACCGTGTTTTTTGCGGCCCCTGTGATCCAATGCCGGGATCAGGCCGTACCAAGACTGAAAACCGCCCGGCGCATTGCTGCCCCGATCCCCCTGTCCATAACGGAAATCGCCCCGATGAGCCACATGAACCGCCCGCACGACCGCCGCCTTCGCATCGCCGTCATCGGAACCGGCATCGCCGGCATGGCGTCGGCCTGGCTTTTGAACCAGCGGCACCGGATCACCGTGTACGAGCGAAACGCATGGATCGGCGGGCATTCGAATACCGTCGATGCGGCGACGCCGCAGGGGGTTGTGCCGGTCGACACCGGGTTCATCGTCTACAACGAGGTCAACTACCCGAACCTCACGGCCCTGTTCGCGCATCTTGGCGTGCCCACGAACGACAGCAACATGTCCTTCGCCGCCTCGCTCGACGGCGGCTCCATGGAATACGCGAGCAGCGGCCTGAACAGCCTTCTGGGCCAGCGGTCCAACTTGCTCCGGCCTCGCTTCTGGTGGATGGTGTCGGACCTTATGCGCTTCTACCGGACGGCGCCCGCCCTGCTAAGCGATCCCGACGCGGCCGAGATCGGCCTCGGCGACTACCTGCGGCGCGAAAGCTACAGCGACGCTTTCATCAACGACCATCTGCTGCCGATGGGCGCGGCCATCTGGTCGACGACGCCCCGGGAGATGCTGGACTACCCCGCCGCCGCGTTCATCCGATTCTACGAGCACCACGGCCTGCTGCGGCTCAGCGACCGGCCGCAATGGCGGACCGTCGACGGGGGCAGCCGGGAATATGTCAAACGCCTGACGGCGCCGTACCGCGACGCCATCCGCTTCGGCGGCGTCGCCGCGGTGCGCCGGTCGGGCAACAAGGTCATGGTCGAGGACCGCGCCGGGCGCGCCGATGCCTATGATCACGTGGTCATCGCCGCGCATGCCGACGAGGCCTTCCGCCTGCTGGCCGACCCCGACCCGCTGGAGGAGCGCCTGCTCGGCAGCTGGCGCTATACCCGCAACCGCGCCGTTCTGCACCAGGACAGCGCGCTCATGCCGCGGCGCCGGCGGATCTGGTCCAGCTGGAACTTCATCGGCAGCCGCAACGCGCCCGGCGACCGGACGCTCTGCGTGACCTACTGGATGAACCGGTTGCAGTCGCTGGACCCCCGGCACCCGCTGTTCGTGACGCTCAATCCCGTGCGCGAGCCGGCCCCAGGCACCGTCCTGCGCGAGTTCGAATACACGCATCCCTATTTCGACCGCACCGCCCTTGCCGCGCAGTCGCAGCTGTGGTCGCTGCAGGGCCATCGGCGGACGTGGTATTGCGGCAGCTATTTCGGTTACGGCTTCCACGAGGACGCCCTGCAGGCCGGCCTGGCGGTGGCCGAGCAGCTCGGCGGCCTGCGCCGGCCCTGGACCGTCGCCGGGGAAAGCGACCGGATCAGCCTGCCCACCGAAGCCCGGGCGCCGGCGGCATGACGGCCGGCTCCGCCCTCTATTTCGGTACCGTCGGGCACGAGCGGATGCGGCCGCGCCGCCACCGCCTGCGCTACCGGGTGTTCAGCCTGCTGCTGGACCTGGACGAGTTGCCCGAGCTGGACCGCCGGCTGCGACTGTTCGGCTATAACCGGTGGGCACCGCTCTCCTTTCATGACAGTGATCACGGCCCGACGAGGGGCGGGTCGCTCAGGCCATGGGCGGAGGCGCGCATGCGGGAGGCCGGAGTCAAGCCGGACGGCGGGCCGATCCGGCTGCTCTGCTACCCCCGCATTCTCGGCTACGTGTTCAACCCGCTCAGCGTCTATTTCTGCTACCGCCGCGACGGCGATCTCGCGGCGATTCTCTACGAGGTCTGCAACACCTATTCCGAGCGCCACACCTATGTGATCCCGGTTGCCGGCGACGGCCGCACGGTCATCCGGCAGCGCTGCGCGAAGTCGCTGTACGTGTCGCCGTTCATCGCGATGGAGGCGGATTACCATTTCCGCATCGTGCCGCCCGGCGACGGCATCAATATCGTCATCCGCGAGGAGGATGCGGACGGCCTGCTGCTGGCCGCATTCTTCAAGGGCGCCCGGCGGCCGCTGACTGACGGCGCCCTGGCGCGGGCCCTGCTGCGGTTCCCGCTGCTGACCCTGAAGGTGATCGCCGCGATTCACTGGCAGGCCGTCCTCATGTGGGCCAAGGGCTTTCGCGTGTTCCGGCACAGGCCCGCCAGCCGGCCGGTCCGCAGCAGCATCGGAACATCCGAACCACCCCCTGTTTGAGAATCGAGAAACATGAAGAACACTTTGACACAGACGGCAGGCGCCGCGCCTGTTGAGGGCGCGGTCTCGCGACCCGCGCTGCGGGAATTTCTGCTGGCGCGCTGGCTGCACCGGATCCGGTTCGGCAAGCTCTACTTGGAGTTTCCGTCCGGCCGGACAATGACCTTCGAGGGCTCCGAGCCCGGCCCGGAAGCCCGGATCCGGGTGCGTGACCTGCGCCTTGCGCACCGTGTCCTGCTGTCCGGCGGCATCGGCCTGGCCGAAGGCTATATGCGGGGCGAGTGGGATTCGCCGGAGCTCAGCGCCCTTCTCAAGCTCGGCGCGATGAATCTGCAAACGCTGGAGGAAATGCTGGCGCCGTCGCGCCTGTTCCGACTGATGAACCGGCTCCGGCATGCCCGGCGGGCCAATACGCGGCGCGGCAGCCGTCGCAACATCGCCGCCCATTACGACCTCGGGAACCGGTTCTACGGCCACTGGCTGGACGAAACGATGTCGTACTCGTCGGCCCTGTTCGACGACTTCGGCGAATCGCATGAGGCGGCGCAGAGACGAAAGTGCCGGCGCCTGGCACGGGCTCTCGACCTGCGGCCGGGGGACCGGGTGCTGGAGATCGGTTGCGGCTGGGGCGGATTCGCCGAGATCGCCGCCGCCGAGTTCGGCTGCGAGGTCGTTGGCATCACCCTGTCCGAGGAGCAGGCCGCCTTCGCTGAGGCGCGCATGGCGCGGGCCGGCCTCGCCGGGCAGGTCGAGATCCGGCTGCAGGACTATCGCGACGTGACCGGCAGGTTCGACAAGATCGTCTCGATCGAGATGTTCGAGGCCGTCGGCGAGGAAAACTGGGCAACCTATTTCGCGGTCGTCGATCGCTGCCTGAAACCAGGCGGCAAGGCCGGCCTGCAGGTCATCACCATTGCCGACGACGCCTTCGAGAGCTACCGCCGCAATCCCGGTTTCACTCAGCTTTATATCTTTCCCGGCGGCATGCTGCCGAGCCCGGCGACCTTCGAGCGGGCGGTGACCGACGCCGGCTTGAAACTGACCGGCCGGTTCAATTTCGGCAAATCCTATGCCGAATCGCTGCGCCGCTGGGATGTGGCGTTCCGCGAGGCCTGGCCGCAGATCGAACGTCTTGGCTTCGACCGGCGCTTCTATCGCATGTGGCGCTACTATCTGTGCATCTGCGAAGCCGGGTTCGACCTCGGCCACATCGACGTCGGCCAGTTCGTGATCGAGCGTCCATGAGGGGCGACCGGCACGCCAAGCTGCCCGCGCCGGTGCTGTTGAGCTACGCGCTGCCGGCGCTCGTCCTGGCGCTGCCGACGATCCCGGTCTACATCCACCTGCCGGCCCTGTACGGCATCGAACTGGGTCTCGGCCTGGCGACGACCGGTCTGGTCCTGCTGATCGCGCGGGTGTTCGATACCGTCACCGATCCGCTGGTCGGGGCGCTGAGCGACCGGTTCGGCCTCGGCGGCAGCCGGCGCAAGCCGTGGATCGCCGCGGGCGCGTTGATTGCCGGGCTTGGCCTGTTCAAGATCCTGAATCCGCCCGGCACCGTCGACGCGGCCTACCTGCTCGGCTGGTCGGTCGTGCTGTATGCCGGCTGGACCATGGTCGCGGTCCCGTATCTCGCGTGGGGCGCGGAGCTGAGCCCGGACTACAACGAGCGGACACGGATCACCGCGTGGCGCGAGGCGATGACGCTGGTCGGCATCCTCGGGGCCGGGCTCGCGCACGCCCTGGCCGTGCGGCTGGATGGCAGCGAGCGGGACGCCGTCGGCATGATCGCCTGGGTCGCGATCCTGCTCGGGCTGCTGGTCATGCCGCTGCTGCTATGGAAGGTTCCGGAGGTCCCGGTGCCGCGGAAATCTCCGGCCGCGACGTCAATGCGGGGCCTGCGCGCGGGCGCCGTCCTGCTGCTGACCAACCGGCCCTTCCTCAGGCTGCTCTCGGCATGGTTCCTGAACGGGCTGGCCAACGGCATTCCGGCAGCACTGTTCCTGATCTACCTCGAGCACGGGCTGGGTGCCGATTCCGGGCAGCGCTCGCTCTTCGTACTGCTCTACTTCCTCGCCGCGGTCGGCGCGATTTCGCTCTGGCTGCCGCTCAGCCGCCGCTTCGGCAAGCACAGGGTCTGGTGCTGGACGATGGCCGCGGCGTGCCTTGCCTTCGCGGTCGTCCCGTTCCTCCCGCCCGGAGCATTCGCCCCCTTCGCTGCCGTCTGCATCGTCACCGGCGTGGCGCTCGGGGCGGATCTGGTGCTGCCGCCGGCCATCCAGGCCGACGTCGTCGATTATGACCGGCTTCGCTCCGGTCGCAGCCGCGCCGGCCTGCAGTTCGCCCTGTGGAGCATGAGCACGAAGCTCGCGCTTGCGCTTGCGGTCGGCATCGCGCTTCCGATCCTCGAGGCGTCGGGCTTCGACCCCGACGCCCCGGGCGAGGGCGAAATCCGCATGCTTGCGGTGATCTATGCGCTGGTCCCCGTCGTAATAAAGATGACGGCCATTGCGGTGGTGTGGCGCTTCCCGCTGACCGCCGGCCGGCACGCGGTGATCCGGCGCCGGCTGAGCCGCCTGGCATCGGGCGCCGCAAACGCGGAGGAAGCAACCCGATGACCGAACGGCTGGGTGCAGCCCTGACAAGCCTCTTGTTGATAACCGGTTGTACGAGCATGAAACCTGCGGATTTCAGAGATACGACCCCGGCCCTCGTGCTGGAGGAGTATTTCGTCGGCGAGACCCGCGCGTGGGGCCTTTTCGAAGACCGCTTCGGTCGGCTGCGTCGGCAGTTTACCGTGGACATCGAGGGTTCTTGGGACGGCACGCTCCTGGTCCTCGACGAGCGCTTCGTCTTCAGCGACGGCGAGCACGACCGGCGGGTCTGGCGCATCACGAAGACCGGGCCGCACAGCTATGAAGGTCGTGCCGACGATGTCGTCGGCGTGGCCCATGGCGAGGTTTACGGCAACGCGCTCAACTGGCGCTATGACATAGACCTCAAGGTCGGCGACGGCACGGTGCGCGTGCATTTCAACGACTGGATGTTCCTTCAGCCCTCCGGCGTGCTCCTCAATCGGGCGCGCGTCAGCAAGCTCGGCATCGAGATCGGCGAAGTCACCATCGCTTTCATGAAGCCGCACGCGACCGAGGGCGCCACGGCGTCGTGGCTCAACACCGGGCCACCCGCCGCCGCAATCGCGGCGACAGCTACCAGACGCTGAACGGCGGGGGCGCAAGCCATCGCGCCCCCATCGGCGCGGCAAAC
The DNA here is from genome assembly GCA_041602815.1 of Alphaproteobacteria bacterium. Classification (GTDB taxonomy): domain Bacteria; phylum Pseudomonadota; class Alphaproteobacteria; order UBA8366; family JADFVY01. The sequence continues at coordinate 25,627 of JBFIFO010000008.1, forward strand.
ACATCCCTGTAGCGAACCTCGTCTCCCGCGCGGCCCGCAACTTCCTTCTGGGCTTGTGCGGTCGGCGAAATAGAGCGCGTCGGCAAATTCTCGTTGCGGTGCGGTCAGCCGCGGCTCATACGGCGGGTCAGGGCGAAGAACAGGCGGTCCGGCAGCAGGCGCAGCAGCTTCATCAAGACGGCGAACCGGCCCGGAAACGCGACCTCGAACTGCGACCGCGCGAGACCGCGGATGATCCGCTCGGCCGCGTCCTCGACCGGGATCAGGAACGGCATCGGAAAGGTGTTCCTGTCGGTCAGGGGCGTCTCGACGAATCCGGGGTTGATCAGGGTCAGGCGTACGCCATGCAGCTCCAGCTCCGGCTTCAGTGCCTCGCACATGTTGATCAGGCCGGCCTTCGTGGCCCCGTATGCGGCCGCGGTCGGAAGGCCCCGATAGCCGGCCAGCGAGGCGACCACCGCGATATGACCCCGCCGGCGGGCGATGAAGGCGGGGATGACCTGTGCGAGGCCGTGCACCGTTCCCATCAGGTTGGTCTCGACCAGCTGACGGAACGCCTCGACCGAGAAGTCCTCCACGCCGAATGGAATGTGCGTCCCGGCGTTGAGAACCGCGAGATCGAGCGCGCCGAGGTCACGTTCGATCCGCCCCAGCGTCGCCTCGGTCCGACCGAGGTCGGTGACATCAAGAGGATAGGGGTGCACGCGGCCGGGCGGAAACTCGGATGCAAGGCTGGCGAGATCGTCTTCCGTGCGCGCGCTGGCGGCCACGGTCCAGCCGTCCTGCGCAAGTCGACGGGCGACGGCGCGGCCGATGCCCTTGCCAGCGCCCGTTATCCAGACGGTCTTCGGTCTTTGGGACTCAACCATTTGCGGCCTGCGGTCCGATGCCCCCCTGGCAGCGCCGGCACACGTACTCGATCGGCGAGCCGTCCCGACCCAAGAATCGCAGCTTCACCCAACGCCCGGCGTCGTCATACCAGACCGTTGCGTCGAGCTCGCCCGTATAGGCATACCGTGTCGCCATGATCCGGCCACGTTCCGTGGGCACCGCCTCGCGACCCTGCGGCACAATCCGCACCTCGTTGATGCGGCCGGTGAGCGTGTTGAGCACCCGCGTCTGATCGAGCACGGCGCTGTTCCAGTGGTTCGTCGGGTAAAGGGTGCCGGCGAAGGCGGCGCGTGCATCTCCGGCGCGGATCGTTATCTGAGCGCCGTCATGGGCCGCCTCTACACGCGTCCGCTTACCGTTATCGTTGACCGTCGCCTGCAGATAAACCAGCCGCCCGTCCCGCCACCGGCTGTCTGACTGGTAGAGATAGCGAAAGGCAGTGAAGAACAGCAGGCCGACCTCGACCTCGAAGATACTGGAGACGCGGAGCTCGTCGCCGATCCGCTCGAACCGCACCCGATGGAAACCGACCCGGCCCCCCTTGCGGTACACGTCGAACTCGATCTTCGGGCCGTACAGGGCAAGCGGGTCGAGGTCGCGGGATAATCCATGGCGCTGCTCCGCTGCGGCGGCCCACACCGGCGCAACACAAAGGGCGACAGCCGCGACGAGACAGCGTCCGGCGAGTCCGCTCGTTCTCATCGGTCGGATCCCCCGCATCGATTCATCTTACCCAACATGTTCTTGTACGGTGGCCGCCGTCTGTTGGATCACAAACGGAGACAAACCGCGACGGGCCGGCGGATTCCCTGCACGGGCGGTTTCCACAAACGCGGAACGTGATAGATTCATCGCGGGACGGATTCAGGAATGTGAAATGACGGCGGACACGCAGACCCTGGTGCTCGATCTCGTCGAATGGGTGGCGGCGCGACCGCGGCCCTATGAGGAGGTCATGGAGGCTTGGCGCACTTCGTGCCCGCGCCTGACGGTGTGGGAGGACGCGCTCGACCAGGGTCTCGTGGTTCGCGAGGACCGGCCGGGGCGCGGCACGATCGTGCGCGCGACGCCCGCCGGGCGGGCGCTGCTGGCGGCGCGGCGCGGCCGCGGGCGGCTCGACCGGGCCGGGTAGAGCACCGGCGCGCGCCCCCTATTCCGCCGCGGTCAGCGCCGGGTGCCAGGCATGGGTGATGTAGGGCGGCCGCGCTCCGGGCCGCAGCTCGATCACCGCTTCGCGCCGGAACAGGCCCCCCTCGGGCGTCTCGGCACGGGCGGTGATGTACACGATGCGGCCACCGCCGCGGGCGAGCCAGCGCCGCGCCTCGTCCGGGAGCAACGTCATCAGGTTGGCGTTGCGCGGGTCCGGCTCGGCCTCGGCGCGCGCGGCGATCAGCGAGTCCGCCATGCCCTCGGTCATCCCCGGCAGGGCCAGGAGGGCCAGCCGCGGGGCCGCGCCCGGATCGATGCCACGCTGCCGCGACCACACCGTCACCGCGCCCTCGATACGCGCATAGAGCGCCATGCCGATCCCGGGAATGCGCAGGATCTCGTCGGGCGTGAAGAACGGCGCATTGCCGACCCGCACCGCGATTCCCGCCGCGTCGTAGTCGTCCTGCTCGGCGCCGTCGGGCGAGACATTGTCGTCGCGGTCGCGCCAGTCGACGATCCGGGCCGCGAGCATGGCGGCATCGTCCGCAGCGACGCCGGCGGCGTGCAGGAGGCCGGCCAGCAGTTCCGGCGGCGCAGCATTGAGGTCGACGCGCCCGGCCGCATCGCGCGCCGCGATCTCCAGGCGGCCCGTTTCGAGCTCGAGGACGTGGACGCTCCCGTCGGCCGTCCAGCGCGTTGCGACGTCGCGGTCCAGGAGGTGCGGGATGGCGTAATGGATGCCCCCCTCCGCGAGCGCGTCGGCGCGCGCGGAGTCGAGAAGGTTGCGGGTCAGGCGCAGTTCGCTGCGGGTCGTCGTCAGCAGGCTGCCGGCGATCACCGCGAGCAGCAGCGACAGCCACAGCACCGCGATCAGTGCGACGCCGCGGCTGCGGCGGGACAAATCGCCCGGCCTACTGGCCGGCCTCTTCGCCCTGCGCTTCCGTGTCCTTGTAGACCTTGGCTTCAAGCCGTTCCAGGTCCTCCATGCGGCGCCGCAGCTCCTCGGTGACCTCTCGCGCCTCCCGGCTGTCCGTAACGACCCGCGGCGTCACCATCACGAGGAGCTCGCTACGGATAATGACATCGGTGGTAGAGCGGAACAAGGCGCCGAAGAACGGAATCTTCATCAGACCCGGCACGCCCACCTTGGTGTTTGTCTTGTTGTCCTGGATCAATCCGCCCAGAGCCACCATCTGGCCGCTTTGCACTGCGGCGGTTGTGGTGATGATGCGTTTCGAGATCGTCGGCGTGAGTGAGCCGGCGGTAACATCTTCCTTGACCGAGCTCACCTCCTGCTCGATCTCCAGGATCACCAGCCCACCCTCGTTGACGCGTGGTGTTACCGTGAGGATTACGCCGGTATCCCTGAGCTCGACATTGCTGACGAGGATCGGGTTGCCCTCGGAATCGACGGTCTCCTGTGTCGATTGCTGCGTGGCGACAGGCACCTGCTCACCGACCTGCAGTTTGGCCTCCTGATTGTTGAGAACCATGAGCTGCGGCGCCGAGATGACGTTTACGTCGGTGACGCTGGACAGCAGGTTCAGCACCGCAGCGGAGTTGGTCGAGGTAAAACTGTACGACAGGCCGGGGAACTCGGATGCAACTGCTCCGCCACCCAGGTCGCTCATTGTCCCGCTGTGCTTGCCGTCGCTCGTTTGCAGGAACCAGCGCACGCCGTATTCGAGTCGGTCCGTCAGCGTGACGTCGGCGATCGTCACCTCGATCAGCACCTCCAGTGGCCGCCGGTCGATCTGGCGCAGGGCGCGCAGGATGGCCCGGTATTCCGCCGGGGTGCCGGAGATCAGCAACGCATTGCGGCTCTCATCGGCGACAATCCGCACGCCGGAACTGGATGCCAGCGCGATCGACCCCGGCTGGGTCGGCGCCGCCGGTTCCGATGCTCCAAAGGCCCTCTGTGCCGGCGCCTGTGGGGCGGGCTGCGCGCCGCCCTGCGCCGGGGCCATCTGTTGCTGGGCGGGCCGCGAGGCGAGCTCGACCGGCTCGAGGCCGGGTGCGACGATGTCCGGTTCCGCGCCGCGCTGCGCCGCGCTCTCGCCGCCGAAGACCTGGCTCAGGACGTCGGCGATATCTGTCGCCTTGCCGTTCTGGACGAAATAGATGAACAGCTGCCGGTCGGCGACCGTCTGGGTGCCCCTGTCGAGCCGCTGCACCCAGCGCCGCACCTCGTCGAGATAGCGCGGCTGTTGCGAGACCGCCAGCACCGCGTTCATCCGCTCGACCGGCATCAGCCGGACGAGGCCGGACAGCGCGCCGCCCTGTTCGGTATCCAGGATCAGGTTCAGCTCCTCGATCAGCGTCTCCGGCTCGGCGAATTCCAGCGGGAACAGCCCGAACGACATGCCGGCGAGCCAGTTCACGTCGAACACCCGCACGGTGTCCAGCAGGGCGGCCAGTTCCGGCTGCGCGCCCGACAGGATCAGCAGGTTGCGCGTGCGGTCGACGTGCAGCACCGTCTCCTGCCCGGTCAAAGGCGCGAGGGTGCTGCGCATGTCCTCGGCGGAGATATAGCGCAACGGGACGATCTGGACGCCATAGCCGGCGCCGCTGCCGCCCGGCTGGATGCGTACCGAGCGCCGGCCGCGGGCCGCGCCTTGCAGCGTTTCGACCCGGTAGAGCGCGCCATCCAGCACCAGGGCCGCGCCGTGCAGCCGCAGGATGCTCTCCAGCGCCGGCAGCACGGCATCGCGCGACAGCGGGCGTTCGGTCTGGGCCGTCACCGTGCCCTGGACGTCCGGCGCGATGACGTAGTTGAGGCCGAGAATGTCGCCGAGCGTCGCCTTGACGACCTGCCGGATGTCCGCGTCGACGAAATCCAGCGTGACGTCGCCGTTGTCGCCGACATGGATCGTCACCGGCACGTCGCCGTCGCCGCGGATGAACTCTCCGGACCCGCGGTAGATGCGGTACTCGGGCGGCTCCGCCGGCGCGGCCGCGTCGGTGGTCTCGGCTTCGTCGCCGGGCGGCGGGCCGACCGGTATCTCTCCGAGCCCGGGCCGCTGCGCGCCGGGCACGAAGTCCGGCTCGATCCCTTCCGACTCCGCGACGCGCGCACAGCCCGACAGTACGAGCACGGCCGCCATCGCCAGCGCGAGTGCGGGATGGCGTCCGCGCGTGCCCCTCACCATGCGGTCGTCCCTTCCAGCCGTTCGCCGCCCTGTTTCCGGGCCGCTGCCGGGCCCAGTGGAAATTCGTTCCGGTAATGCAATCTTAAGTCCTGCCGGATATCTAAAGAATTGGTTAGCATTGCCGCGTAATCGGCCGAATATTGCGTTATAATAGATTGAAAGACCAGTCTTTATGATAGATTGGTGACGTTATGTCCCTGTCTGTTGCAAGCGAATGGATCTGGCCCGTGCTGGCCGCGCCCTTCATCGGCAGCTTCGTCGGCGTTCTGGTGCTTCGGCTGCCGGCCGGCCAGCCCGTCGGGCTGGCGCGCTCGGCCTGTCCGCACTGCGGCACAGTGCTCGGCGCTGCGGAGCTGGTGCCGCTGGCCAGCTGGATCGCGCTGCGCGGCCGCTGCCGCCATTGCCATAACGCACTCGGCCCGTTCTATCCGGCGATCGAGGCGGCCGCCCTCGGTATCGCCCTGTGGGCCGTCGCGACGCTGCCGGGGCCGCTGGTCTGGATCGGCTGCCTGCTCGGCTGGACGTTGCTGGCCGCGTCGCTGATCGACCTGCGCCACCTCCTGCTGCCCGACGTCCTGGTTCTGCCGCTGATCCCCGCCGGCATCGCGGTGCATGCCGTGCTCGCGCCGGAGCGCGTGCCCGACCATGCGATAGGGGCCGCCGTCGGCTATCTCGGGTTCGTGGCGGTTCGGGCTGTCTATGCGGCGGTGCGCCGGCGTGAGGGGCTCGGCCTTGGCGACGCCAAGCTGCTGGCCGCGGCGGGAGCCTGGGTCGGCTGGCAGGGCCTGCCCAGCGTCGTGTTCCTGGGCGCGATGCTGGCGTTGGCCGGCGTGGTGGCGGTCCGCGCCGCCGGCCGCAACGTCGATGTAACCGGCGAGATTCCCTTCGGGCCGGCCCTCGCCCTTGCGATCTGGCTCGTCTGGCTGTACGGCCCGCTGGTGACGGCATGAGTGCGGAACTCGATCCCGGCGGCCGCATCGAGCCGACGCTCGCCGTCGAAACCAGGACCTTCCTGGATGCGCTGGCGGAGGCGCTGATCGCCGACGGCAAGCTGCAGGCGCCGGCGCTGGCCCGGGCCCGGCGCGTGTCGGCCGAAACGGGCGAGCGCCTCGACGCCGCGCTGACCAAGCTCGGCCTGGTGTCGGACAAGGATCTCGCGAAGGCGATGGCCGGGACCGCCGGGCTGGCTCTGGTCCGCGACGCCGATTTCCCGCAGGACCCCCTGTTCGAGACCGTGCTCAGCGCCCGCTTCCTGCGCCAGGCGCGGGTGGTGCCGCTGGTCGACGACGAAGAGAAGGCCGTGGTCGCCGTGGCGGACCCGCTCGATACCTTCGCGATCGACGCGCTGCGGCTCGCCACGGAGCGCCCGGTCGAGCTGCGCATCGCCACGCCGGCGCAGATCGAGGCGGCGCTGGACCGGCTTTACGGCGACGCCAACGCCATCGAGGTGCTGGCCCGCGACGCCGGCGACGACGGTGCCGGGCAAGCCGATGCCGATGTCGAGCGGCTGCGCGACCAGGCCAGCGAGGCGCCGGTCATCCGTCTCGTCAACCTTCTGATCGAGCGCGCCGTCGAACAGGGTGCCTCCGACGTGCACCTGGAGCCCTTCGAGGGCCGCCTGCGCGTGCGCTACCGCGTCGACGGCGTGCTGCGCGAGGTCGAGGCGCCGCCGGCACGCCTCACCCAGGCGGTGGTCTCGCGGGTCAAGATCATGGCACGGCTCAACATCGCCGAGCGGCGGCTGCCGCAGGACGGGCGCATCCGCCTTGCCACGCGCGGCCGCGAGATCGACCTGCGCGTCTCGACGGCACCGGCGGTGCACGGCGAGAGCGTCGTCCTGCGCATCCTCGACCGCGAGGGCGTGTCGTTCGATTTCGCCGGTCTCGGCTTCGCCGAGGACGCGGCCGACAGATACCTGCAGCTGCTCGACATTCCGCACGGCGTGATGCTGCTGACCGGCCCGACGGGCAGCGGCAAGACGACGACGCTGTATGCGTCGCTGCTGCGGCTGAATACCGACGAGCGCAAGATCCTGACCGTCGAGGACCCGGTCGAGTACCAGCTCGACGGGATCATCCAGGTGCAGGTCAAGCCGGAGATCAACCTGACATTCGCGTCGGCGCTGCGCAGCTTCCTGCGCCAGGATCCGGACATCATGATGGTCGGCGAGATCCGCGACCTGGAGACCGCGCAGATCGCGGTGCAGGCGGCGCTGACCGGCCATCTCGTGCTGTCGACGCTGCACACCAACGAGGCCGCCGGCGCCGTCACCCGGCTGCTGGAGATGGGCGTGCCCGACTACCTCTTGAGCTCGACGCTGAACGGTGTCGCGGCGCAGCGCCTGGTGCGCCGGCTGTGCCCGGAGTGCCGCGAGGGCTATGCGCCGGACGATGCCCTGATCCGCCGCCTGAAGATGGACAAGCTGCTGCCCGGCGGTGCGCCGGACACGCTGTACCGCGCGGCCGGCTGCAATGCCTGCGGCGGCAGCGGCTATCGCGGCCGGCTGGGCGTCATCGAGGTGCTGGTGATGAGCGACGAGATTCGCCGCCTGGTGCTGGCCGAATCGGACGCGCACGCGATCGAGCAGGCGGCCCGGGCCGAGGGCATGCGCACCCTGTACGAGGATGCGCTGGCCAAGGCCGCCGCCGGTGCGACCAGCATCGAGGAAGTTCTGCGGACGACGCGGAGCGCATGACCATGGCGAGTTTTCACTACAGGGCGGTCAGCGCGGCCGGCGACATCGTTGAAGGCGACATGGACGCCAGCACCCGCGAGGCGGTGGTGGAGAGCCTGCGCAAGCAGGGGCATTTCCCGCTCAGCGTCGGCACCGACGCCGGCGCGCCGACGCCGGCCGCGGCGCGCCCGCTTCCCACGCTCCGGCTGTCGCGGCGCCGCGCCCCGTCGCTGGGCGGGCTGGCGACGACGACGCGCGAGCTCTCCACCCTGGTGCGCGCCGGGATGCCGCTCGACCGCGGCTTGCGGTTCGCCACCGAGATGGCCGGCGAGAAGTCGCTGCGCCAGGCGCTGGAGGGTATTCTCGCCCGGGTGCAGAGCGGCGCCGCGCTGTCCGAGGCGATCCAGGAACACGGCCAGTTTCCGGGTTACTATTCCGGCATGCTGCGGGCCGGCGAGGCGGGCGGCAACCTGCACCAGGTGATGGACGAGCTGGCCGGCTACCTCGACCGCGTCCATTCACTGCGCGAAAGCCTGCGCAGCGCGCTGGTCTACCCGATCATCCTGCTGGTCATGACGGTGGCCACGATCATCCTCATGTTCGTCGGAGTGTTGCCGCAGTTCCGGCCGCTGTTCGAACAGCTGGGCGACGACCTACCGGTGCTCACGCGGGCGTTCCTCGCGGCCGGCGATTTCGTCGAGGCCTGGTGGTGGGTCGGACTCGGGGCGGCGGTCATCGCCTTCCTCGCGTTTCGTTTCCGCCTGCGCGACACGGCATTCCGGCGCCGCTGGGACGGTGCCAAGCTGCGCACGCCGGTGATCGGCAGCATCATCACGCGCGTCGAGACCGCGCGCTTCGCGCGGACCCTGTCGATGCTGCTGGCCGGCGGGCTGCCGCTGCCGGAAGCGCTGCGCATCGTCCGCGACGCGATGACCAGCACGGTATTCCGCGACAGCACCGATGCCGTCGGCAAGGGCTTGCGCGAAGGCGGCAGCCTCGCCCGCGGCGTCGCCCGGGCCGGCGCCTTTCCCGCGCTCGCGGTGCAGCTGATCCAGGTGGGCGAGGAGGCCGGCCGCCTCGACGGCGTGCTCGGCGAGCTCGCCATCGCGCTGGAGCGTGATTCGCAACGATCGATCCAGCGGCTGCTGTCGCTGCTGGTCCCGGGCGTCACGATCGTCCTCGGGGCGATCGTCGCCCTCCTCATCATTTCAGTCCTGGGAGCATTCTTAAGTGTCAACGATCTCGCATATTGAGCGCCTCAGACGACGGCGGCGCCGCAGCCGCGGCGTCACGCTCATGGAACTGCTGGTGGTCCTGGCCATCCTGGCGCTGATCGCCACGGTCGCCGTGCCGATGTATCTCAACCATCTGACGAAGTCGCAGATCCGCACCGCCGGCATCCAGATCGACCGGCTGGGCGCCATCCTCGATGCCTACCTGCTGGACGTCGGCCGCTATCCGACGCAGGAGGAGGGCCTCGAAGCCCTGGTGTCCGCACCGCCCGGCGTCGACCGCTGGTCCGGGCCGTATCTGAAGAACAAGGAGGCGCTGACCGACCCGTGGGGCAACGCTTACGTCTATCGGTCGCCCGGCCGGCACGGCAAGTACGACCTCTACTCGCTGGGCGCCGACGGCAATGAGGGCGGCGACGACGAGGACAAGGACATCACGAGCTGGTAGCCGCATGAGGGCAAGCCGCGGATACACGCTGCTGGAGCTGCTGGTGGCCTTCACCGTGATGGGCCTGGTGCTCGCCTCGGTGCCGATGATCGTCGCCTCGGCCCGGCCGGGCCCGGCGGCGCGCGTCGCGGCGGAGGAGCTGGCGGCGGCGCTGCGCCTTACGCGCAGCGAGGCGATCGGCCGTTTCGCGCCGGCGACGCTGCTGCTCGACGTCGAGCGGCGCGTCTACCGCGGCGCCGACGGAACGGAACGGGCCCTGGCCGAGGACCTCGACCTCAAATTCGTGACCGCGCGCTCCGAGCTCGCCGGCGAACGGGCCGGGCAGATCCGCTTCTTCCCAGACGGCAGCGCGACCGGCGGCCGGATCACGGTCGCCGAGGGCGAGCAGTCCTACGTCGTGACGGTCGACTGGCTGACCGGTGCGGTCGATGTCGAGCGATAGGGCGATGACGGCGCGGCGGGCCCGGGCCCGGGGATTCACCCTGGTCGAGGTGCTGGTGGCCTTCACCATCCTCGCCTTCACCCTCGCCGCCGCCTACGGCGTGTTCTCCGACGCATCCCGCGCGGTCGCCACGGGGGAGCGCTACGGCACCGCGCTGGCGCTGGCCGAGAGCCGCCTTGCGGCGGTCGACGCGGCGCCGCCGGACGAGTCGTGGGACGGCGCCGGCGACTTCGCCGGAATCTATCGCTGGCGGGTCGACAGTCGGATCCTGCCCGGCGCGGGCGGCTACACCGGACTCGATCCGGTCGTCGTGACCGTCACCGTGACCTGGGATACGGGCGGGCCGGTGGTGCTCGAGACCGTGCGCCTGAGGGCCCGATCATGATGGCCGCCGCAAGCCCCCGCACGCGCGGCGTCACGCTGGTCGAGATCGTCATCGCGCTCGCCATCCTCGGCATGACAGCGACCCTCGCGCTCGGCGGGCTGCGCCTCGGCGTGCGCACCTGGGAGACGGTGGGCAATCGCGTGGAGGCCGAATCGCACGCGCAGATCGTGCGCGGCTTCCTGCGCCGTACCCTGTCGCAAGCAACGCCGGTGCTCGAGGCCGGCGCCGACGGCAGGCCGCAGCCGCTGTTCGCGGGCAGCAGCGAGACGCTTTCGCTGGTGGCGCCGCTGGCCGCCCATCTCGGCCTTGGCGGGCTGCAGCGTCTCGAGCTGTCGGTCGAGGAGATGGGGCGCGGCGACGGCCAGCGCCTGGTGCTGACGCGCACGCCGTACCATAGGCCCGGGCGCGACGATGGCCCGGCGGCCGACGCTGAGCCGGAGCGGCACGTGCTGTTCGAGGGCGAAGCCCGCATCGAGCTCGATTACCTGCGCGAGACGGACAGTGGCGCGCGCTCCTGGACCGGGTCGTGGCGCGACGAGCCGAAGCTGCCGCTGGCGGTTCGGGTGACTATCGATGCGCCGCGCGGCGACCGGCCGTGGCCCGACCTCATCGTGCCGCTGCGCGTCACCGCATCGACGGGGCGCCTATGAAGTCCGGCGCGGCTATCATCGGCGCCACGATCGCCGCCTTCCTGCGCTGGTGGCTGGGCGAGCTGTCGGCGCTGGTGCCAACACCGGTGCGCGGGGCGTTCTCGGGCGAGGCCGCCCTGCTTGCGGTCGCCGTCGACAATGGCGAGGCCCGGCTGTCGCGCCTCGTGCGCGGCACGCGAACCGCGCTCGGCCGGGTCGATCTCGCGGCCGACAAGGCGGCCCAGCGCGCCGCCGTCTCCGCCGTCGTGCGCGGCCGGCTGCGCCGTGCCGTCGTGGCGCTCACCCTGCCGGCCGAGCGGGTGCTGCGCAAGACGCTCGATCTGCCGCTGGCGGCCGAGGCGGATCTCGGCGACCTGCTGCGCTTCGAACTCGACCGCCAGACCCCGTTCTCGCCCGAGCAGGCGCGCTACGACTACCGCGTCGCCGCGCGCGACCGGACGTCCGGCCGCATGAAGGTGGAGATCGCCGTGGCGCCACGCGAGGAGGTCGAGCGGGCGCTGGCGCTGGCCGCCGACTGGGGCCTTGCGCCCGACTTCGTCACCGCCGCGGGCGACGAGGAGGCCGAGCCGGCCTTCGACCTGTCCGGCCGCGCCCAGCCCAACGGGTTCGGCGGACGCGCGGTGGTAACGGCGCTGCTGGCGGCGATCGCGGCGGGGCTGCTGGCGGTCGCGGTGGCGCTGCCGCTGCAATGGCAGGCCGCGGCGGCGGACGAGGCCGAGGAGGCGCTGGCGGTGGCCCGCGCCGCGGCCCGCGAGGCGGCCGATCTGCGCGAAGAGCTGGGGCGGCGGCGGCAGGATGCGCGCTTCCTGATCGACCGCAAGCTCAACGCGACGATGGCGGTGTCCGTGTTGGCGGACCTGACGCGGCTGCTGCCCGACGACAGCTACCTGTTCGAGCTGCGCCTGCAGGACGGAAGGCTGCGGGTGCGCGGCTACGCGCCGTCCGCGTCGCCCTTGCTTGAGCTGTTCGAGAACCATCCGCGGTTCGGCGGCGCGCGCTTCGAATCCCCGGTCACGCGGGTCCCCGGCATCGACAAGGAGCGCTTCGACCTGTCGGTGGCCCTGGTCGCGGAGGGCGCGTCGTGAGCCCGGGTCTGCCGCCGCTGGCCGGGCGCCTCGCCGCGCTGGCGCTGCTGGTGGGGCTGCTGGCGCTGGTCTGGCTGCTCGGCCTGGCGCCGCTGCTCGACGGCTACCGCGCCGATCGCGAGACCGTCGCGTTCGTCACAGAACAGCTGCCGCGGCTCGAGCGCCAGGCCGCCGAGGCGCCGATGCTGCGGGCCGAGCTCGAGCGCGCCGCGCGCGATCCGACCGGGCGCACGCGGCTGCTCGGCGGGGCCAGCGACGAGCTCGCCGGCGCCGACCTGCAGACCCGCGTGTCGCGCGATGCCACGCGTCACGGCCTGGCGCTGCGCAGCGCCCAGATCCTGCCGCCGGTCGACGAGGAAGGCTTCCGACGCATCGGCATCAGGGTGGCGCTGGAGGGCACCCTCGGCGGGCTGCGCCGGCTGATCTACAACATCGAGACGGCGCCGACCTTCCTGTTCATCGACAACCTCGAGATCCGCAGCCGCAGCGGCGGCCGCATCGTGCAGCGCCAGAACGCGCCGGCGCCGCCGGAGGAGCGGCTGGCCATCCGCTTCGACGTGCACGCCTACCGCCGGGAGTCGGCGCCGTGAGGGCGCGGCGCGCACCGGCGCGCGGCCTCGCCGCCCTGCTGCTGCTGTGCCTGCTGCTCGCCGGCGCGCTGGCCCTGGAGACGCGCTATCCGCAGGCGCTGGTGCTGTCGGTGGCGCTGCCCGGCGCCGAGCCGATGGCGGGGCCGCAACCCGGGCCCGGCGGCACGGTCGAGGACGGCGTCTACCGGCCGCCCGGCGAGGGCGACTTCGCAGTGATCGAGCGGCGCCCGTTGTTCTCGCCGACGCGGCGCCCGCCCGATTCCGGCGACACCGCCGTGGACGACGGCCCGGCGCCCCCGGCGGCGCTCGACGGGCTGGTACTCACCGGCATCATCCGCGCCGGCGATGCGTGGGTCGCGATCGTCGAGCCGGTCGGCCCGCCGCGGCCGGGCAACGAGGCGCTGTCGCTGCGCGTCGGCGAAACGCTGCGCGGCTGGAGCGTGGAGCAGATCGGCACCGACCGGCTGGTGCTGGTGCACGGCGCGCAGCGCTTCGAGATGGCGCTGACCGACGATCCGGCGCGCCGCCGCACCCGTCCGCGCGTGTTGACTCCGCCGGCCGGCACGTTGCGCGCCCCCGGCCAGTTCGCGCCACAACCGCAGCCCGCGCCGCAGCCGCAGCCGCAACCGCAACCGCAGTCGGACCAGTAACGGCGCTGTCGCCCACGACCTGTACGACCTGGGTGGGGCGCTGTACGCCGAGGCCGACGGCGCCGGCACGGTGTTGAGCGAATACATCACGCTGGGCGGCGCGATCGCCCGACGGGGCCGTGCCGTCGTAGGGGCGCCGGACCGAAACATCGCCGCGATCCCCGCGGGAGCCGTCGCCGGCCTCCGGATGCGGTTACGACGGGGTGCGGGTGGCCGAGGACCGGGCTGCCCGCGGCGGTGTCCGCGAGGCGGCCCCGCGCCAAATGAAACACGCAGTAACGCATGCCTGACCCCGTCTTTAACGCCCCCGTCTCCGTATTGACCGCGTCCCCTGCCCCTCCGACTTGTTATCGCACCCTGCACTCAAGAGAATTCGTGCGTTAAATTTTTGTTCAACCCCGTACGTATATTGTTGGTCACGCGGCGTTCAGGGCCGACTTCTTCATATTTTTCGAATTTTTCGATCTGAGGAATAGAGGGAAAAATGGTTATTTACGGTTGGCGCGGCAGCGTCGTTTCCGGCGGGCAGATCCAGGACATGGAATGCCCCAATTGCGGAAACAACCTGTATCAGACGTTCGGCATCCTGCAGTATTTCCATATTTTCTGGATTCCGCTGTTTCCCTATTCGAGAAAGCCGGGCATGGAATGCCAGAACTGCAAGCATACGCAGGTCGGCAATGAGATCCGCGATCCCGTGCGCGGCAAGATCAAGGCCTCCGTGTTCACGATGGCAAGAACGGCGCCGAAATTCGCCGGCCTGGCGCTTATCGTCGCATTCGTGGCCTTCATCGCGGTGCGGGATTCACGCGAGGCGGAGCAGCAGAGTCTCTACATGGAAAACCCGGCGATCGGCGATATGTACGTCATCAGGGTTTCCAGGGCCTTTGAAGGCGGCGACCCGGACTACGACTATGCGCTGATGCGGGTCGAGTCCGTCGACGGAGATCAGGTCGGGTTCAAACTGGCTCTCACGCATTACAACCTCGTGCGTGGCCCCAGGGACGATATCGGCAATGGAAAGGCCTACGGTCCGGGCTATTACGACGAGCCGGTCCACGTCTTCGCCCGCGACGAGCTGAGAGCCATCCGGGAAGCCGGCGGAATCCGCTCCATCCACAGACAGTGACGGGGTCGGGCACGCGATCTTGCGTCGTTGGCCGGGCCGTTGTCCCGGGGCCGGATCGGGACATCGCCGCGATCCCGGCAGCTGCCTTCGCCGGCCTCCCGATGCGGCGACCACGGGGCGCGGGTAGCTGACGAACAGGCGGCCCGCGGCAGCAACCGCGAGGTGGTCCGGCGCCAAATGGAAAACGCGACAACGCATGCCTGACGCTTGTCTGACCCCTGTCTCACCAGATCTACCTGCATAACAGATGGCCATGCCCAGCCGCGCGCAGTCATTCCGGTTTCTCGATGATCCGAACGCATACCGGGAGCCCGCGGCGTTCGTCGTAAGACTGCCGTCGGGCGTGGCCGGTAAGTCCGAACTGCTGAACCTGCTGTATGAGCGCCTCATCCTTCCGGGCTATTTCGGCTTCAACTGGGACGCGCTGTCTGATTGCCTGCGGGACTTCCACTGGATCCGTGAGGTGCAGGTCGCCCTAATACATGAAGACTTGCCCCAGCTGCCCGAGGAGGATCTGCGGATCTACCTGTCGGTCCTGGCCCACGCGGTCCTCGACTGGAACCGGTCGGACGAACACGCACTGGAGATCGTCTTTCCAGAGGCGGCACGAGCGACCATCAATCGCCTGTTTCGGTAACCTTCCGGTGGCGCAGCAATTGATTGACCGAATTGCGGCGCCGTACCGGGCATTGTGCAGCAAAGCAACAGACACCCGAGGCCGCGCGCATGCCGGAAATCATCCGCTGTCCGAGCTGCGATGCGGAAACCTACCGGGGCCTCGCCGCGTGCCCGCACAGCGGCGCCGGCATGCCGCCGCACCTGTCGCTGGGCGCACCGCCGCTTCCCGGCGCCGAGGCGGAGCCGACCCGCCTCGTGCCGCGGCTGGCGGCGTTTCTTGCGTTCGTCGCCCTCGGGATTCTCGTCAGAATGCTGTTCGCGGGGTGAGCTGCCCCGGCGAAGCGGTTTGCCGCGCAGGGCCGCGCGGCGCCGCCGGCCGCGGATACGGCATCCGCGCCCCGATCCCGCCGCCATCGTTCGGGACCGGCCTGCGGCCCTCCTCGGGATGAGGCCGCCGCGCGGCTGCGTTCGGCACGGAACATGCCCTTCCAACGGCATTGCGCGGATGCCGCGCAAGTGGATAATGCGCAGGAGGGACGCCAGCAACGGGGCGCGATAAGGGAGGCGCACGCATCATGGATCTCGGACTGAAGGGCCGGAACGCCGCGATCACGGGCTCCAGCCGCGGCATCGGCAACGCCATCGCCACCGCGCTCGCCGCCGAGGGCTGCAACGTCGCCCTGTCGGGCCGCGACCAGGGCAACCTCGACAAGGCGCTCGGCCCCATCGAGGCGCGCGGCGTCAAGGCCGTCGGCATCGCCTGCGACCTCGCCACCTCTTCCGGCTGCGAGGCCTTCATCGACGGCGCCGTCGCCGGGCTCGGCGGGCTCGACATCCTGGTCAACAACGTCGGCGGCATGGTCCCCGGCACGCTCGACAGCCTCACCGACGAGATGTGGGAACAGGTGCTGCGCACCAACCTGATGGGCTATGTCTGGGCCACCAAGTTCGCGGTGCCGCACCTCAAGAATTCGAAGGCGGGGCGCATCCTGATGGTCTCGGGCGTGACCGGCAAGCAGCTCCTGCCCGGGGCGCTGACGACGACGCTGCCGAACGCCGCGATCATCGGCTTCTGCAAGCTGATGGCGGCGGAGCTCGGCCCCTCCGGGATCACCGTCAACAACATCTGCCCCGGCTTCACCAACACCGAATCCTGGGGCCCGCGCGCCGAGGCGATGGCCAAGGTGCGCGGCACCACCGCCGATGCGGTGCGCAAGGCGGTCGCCGACCAGACGATGCTGGGCCGCTGGGCCGAGCCGGAGGAGATCGGCGCCGTCGCCGCCTTCCTGGTCTCGGACCGGAACGCCTACATGACCGGAACCACGGTCGAGGTGTGCGGCGGCTTCACCAGGTATCTGTGAGGCGGGCACACGCGGGCGGGCGCGGCGCGCGGAGGGAAGGATGCCAAGGATCGTGAACCTGAAACCGGCGGCGCCGTGGCAGGAGATCCGCTCGACGCCGGCGGACTGGGACAAGGCCGGCGCCGACGCGCTCTTGCGCATGCACCGCGACCTGCACCTGGTGCGCGCCTTCGAGGAGACGGTGCTGGAGCTGAAGAACGAGGACCTCGTGCACGGCCCGGCCCACTCCAGCATCGGCCAGGACGGCGGCGCGGTGGCGACGATGTCGATGCTGCGCGCCGGCGACCAGACCACCGGCTCGCACCGCGGCCACCACCAGTTCCTCGCCAAGTCGCTGCGCTACGTCGACGACGGCGGCGATCCGCGCGCAGCGCCGGTGACGGAGCCGATCCGCGAGCTGCTGCAGAAGACGCTGGCCGAGATCATGGGGCTCGCGCAGGGCTTCTGCAAGGGCCGCGGCGGCTCCATGCACCTGCGCTGGCAGGAGGCCGGGGCGCTCGGCACCAACGCCATCGTCGGCGGCGGCGTGCCGCCGGCCACCGGCGTCGCCTGGGCGCTCAAGCGGCACGGCAGGGGCGACGTCGTGTTCACCTTCTTCGGCGACGGCGGCGTCAATATCGGCGCCGTGCCCGAGGCGATGAACCTCGCCGCGCTGTGGGACCTGCCGATCTGCTTCTTCATCGAGAACAACGGCTACGCGGTCTCGACGACGGTGGAGGAGGAGACCCGCGAGACGCGGCTGTCGTCGCGCGGCCTCGCCTACGGCATCCCGGCCTTCCGGGTCGACGGCATGGACCCGATGGCGGTGCGCATCGCGACCGGGAAGGCCTGCGAGATCATGCGCGCCGGCAAGGGGCCGGTGATCATCGAGGCGGAGCTGTACCGCTTCTTCCACCATGGCGGCGGCATCGCCGGCAGCGCCTTCGGCTACCGCAGCAAGGAGGAGGAGGCGGAATGGCGGGCGCGCGACCCGCTGGTCCGCCTGCGCGACGAGCTGGTCCAGCGCGGCTGGCTCGACGAGGACGGCGACGCGGCGCTGCGGGCGGCGGCGCAGGCCGCGATGGCCGAGGTCGCCGGGGCGCTGATGGAAAGCGACGGCAACCGGCGCCGCATCGTGCCGGCGCTGTGGCCCGACACCGCGTTCCGCGATTTCGGCCTGCGCGGGGACCTTGCGGAGTTCGACGGTTTGCGCTTCGAGGAGCTGGAGACCGCCAGCGGCCCGGTCGCCGAGGTCAAGTTCATCGACGTCGTCAGCCGGGTCATGGACCGGCGCATGGCTGAGGACGAGCGCATCTTCGTCCTCGGCGAGGACGTGCACCGCCTCAAGGGCGGCACCAACGGCGCGACCAAGGGCCTGGCCGAGAAATACCCCGACCGCATCATCGGCACGCCGATCTCCGAGCAGGGCTTCACCGGCCTTGCCGGGGGCGTCGCCATGGAGGGGCACTACCGGCCGGTGGTCGAGCTGATGTACCCGGATTTCACGCTTGTGGCCGCCGACCAGGTGTTCAACCAGATCGCCAAGGCGCGGCACATGTTCGGCGGCGACATTCCGATGCCGCTGGTCGCCCGCACCAAGGTCGCGATCGGCGACGGCTACGGCTCGCAGCATTCGATGGATCCCGCCGGGCTTTATGCGATGTGGCCGGGCTGGCGCATCGTCGCGCCGTCGACGCCGTTCGACTATGTCGGGCTGATGAACAGCGCGCTCTTGTGCGAGGACCCGGTGCTGGTGATCGAGAGCACCCAGCTTTACACCAGCTCCGGCCCCGGCCCGGTCGAGGATTTCGACTACTACATCCCGCTCGGCAAGGCCAAGGTGGTGCGGCCGGGAAACGCGTTCACCGTGCTCTCGTACCTTGCCATGACGCCGAAGGCGATCGCCGCGGCCGAGCAGATGGGCGTCGATGCCGAGATCATCGACCTGCGCTCGCTCGACCGCGCCGGCATCGACTGGCCGACGATCGGCGACAGCATCGCGAAGACCAACAACGTCGTGGTCGTCGAGCAGGGGCCGCTCACCGCTTCCTACGGCGCGATGCTGACCGACGAGCTGCAGCGGCGCTTCTTCGACTGGCTCGACCAGCCGGTCAAGCGCATCCATGGCGGCGAGTCGGCGCCGAGCGTCTCCAAGGTGCTGGAGCGTGCCGCCATCGTCGATGTCGAGGAGATCCAGGCCGGCTACCGCGCGATCATGGCCGACAAGGGCGATGCGCGCTTCGCCGCCGAATAGACGACCGGAAGGGGGAGCCATGTCCGAAACCGGCCTGCCCGGCCTGCGCGGCACCGACCATATCGGCTTCACCGTGCCGAACCTCGACGAGGCGGTCGACTTCTTCGTCAACGTGATCGGTTGCGAGGCGTTCTACGACCTCGGCCCGTTCCAGGCCGAGGACGACTGGATGCAGCGGCAGCTCAACGTGCATCCGCGCGCGGTGGTGCGGCGGCTGAAGTTCCTGCGCTGCCGGCACGGCTCCAATTTCGAGATCTTCGAATACGAGGCGCCGGACCAGAACGGAACGCAGCCGAAGAACAGCGACATCGGCGGCCACCACCTCGCCTTCTATGTCGACGACATGGACGCGGCGCTCGCTTATCTGCGCAAAAACGGCGTGCGCATCCTCGGCGAACCGGTGGTCCGC
>JBFIFO010000009.1:0-43095 GCA_041602815.1 Alphaproteobacteria bacterium
ATTGTTCTTCTGAAATAATAGCGCCCATGTCGGTCGCCTCGTCCAGCGGATCGCCGAGTTTGATTGTGGCCAGCCTTTCGACCACGCCATCGACGATGCGGTCGTAAATATCCTCATGCACCAAGACACGGGATCCGGCCGTGCAGGCCTGGCCCTGCCGCGTATAGCGCATACCGTCGATGACACCCGGGATAGCGAGGTCCAGATCGGCATCGGCCAGAATGATGCTTGGATTCTTGCCCCCCAGTTCCAGGGTCACGGGACACAATTTCGGCGCGGCATAACTCGCGATCGCCTGGCCGACCGGAAGCGACCCGGTAAACGTGACCTTGCGGACAAGCTCGTGTTCGACCAGCGGCTTGCCGCATTCCTCGCCGAAACCGGAGATAACGTTGAGGACGCCCGGCGGCAGTTCCCTGCTCATGATCTCGGCGAGAAGCAGGACACAGAGCGGCGCCTGCTCAGCCGTTTTGATCACTACGCAATTCCCCGCGACCAGCGCGGGGGCCACCTTGGCGACGAAAAGAAAGAGCGGCGCATTCCATGGGATAATCCCGCCGACCACACCAATCGGGTCGCAAGTGGTATATTGCAGGACGCCCGGTGACGCGGCGGGAACGGTTTGGCCCTTAAGCTCGCCGGCAAGTCCACCGAACATGCGGGTCAAATCGATCGTCGAGGCGGTTTCCGGGCGGGCCTGTGTTCGCAGGGCATTGCCGGTATCCAGCGCCAGTACGTGCTCAACAAGCCCCCGCTCCGCCTCCACGCGATCGGCAGCCAACTGGACCATGCGGCCGCGTTCGCGCGCCGGCACCTTGCTCCACGACTTGAATGCATCGGCTGCGGCATCGACCGCGGCGTTTACATCGGCCTCGCGGCAACGCGGCGCATGGCCGATTACGGTGAGGTCGGCCGGATTAATGACCTCGAAGGATTCGTCGGACAACGCCGCGCGCAGCTTCCCGTCGACCAGGACGCGATTGGAGATTCGCTTCGCTGCCGCACTGGCATCCGGTGTCGAACGCCCGGCAGCTTGCGGGTTTGCAGAAACCGCAGCTTCGCTCATTTTCGTTGCCTTCCCCAAATCTAAGCCAGATATACGCCCCGGCAGCCCGACCGCACTCCGGCAACCGGGCCGCCCCGAGCAAGGGGTTGCACGGAAATCGCTCCGTGCAATCCCAGTCGGCAGGCCAAACGTAACCGACGCGATTCTCTACGCAGAACCTCGTCCGGCGGACAGGGTTATCAGGCTTTCCACCAGCGGCGTGGCTCCACGTTCTCGACCAGCGTGTCGGCCGGGATTTCCCGGGCGATCCTGTGGATTTCGCTATAGGTGTCGATGCCGCCGGCCCAGCCGTTGATACGCTCGCGCCATTGCTCCCAAGGCTCGGGAACGAACTCCGGCGCGCACATTTTGGCTGCCTTGGCACGTTCTTCATCCGACAGTGGCACGAAACGCGTGCCGTTCTTCACGAAAATCGTATTCGGCAGTTGCGGTACGGAATGACCGACCGTATTGACCAACGCGGCCTCGTGCGCGCCCTGAATCAACGCCTGCGTAAAGTAGGCCGATTCCATGACATCGTCCTGAAGGTCGCTGCCCAATTTGTCGAATACTGGTTCGCTCATTGCCGTGTGCTCGAATCCCGAGAAGAACCGCAGGTCGACGACCTGCGAAACGACGGGCGACATGTTGGCGTAGGCGACAGCCGACGACCAGGTTTCCGCGCCGTCGATCAGCCCCTGCTTCAGGCCATCGAGCGTTTCTTCCCATGCGATGGGCACCGGGTTCAGATGCAGCAGTTCCATCGCGATGCGGCCAAGCTGCGTGCCGGTCACGCGGTTCTTGGTGCCGAACAACTCTTCGATCTTTGTTACATCCGGCCGGTCTTTCCACTTCAGGCCAAGCTGGATGCCGCGAAGTTGGCAGACAGAAAACAGGAATTGCAGCTTGTGCCGCTTGCGCAGCGGTTCGCGGAGTAACTTCTCGCTCGCCGGGTGGTACAGGAAATAGTACTCCGACGCACGGGTCGGGAACATGTAGGCGTAATCGAGAACGTTGTAGTATGGCGCTCCGCCGGCGGTATTCTGGGTCGACGCTGCAAAAATATCGACGATACCCTGCTGCGTTTTCTTCACGCAGTTGAGCTGGCCGCAAATCTGATTGGAACCGATGAACTCGATCCTGATGGCGCCGTCGGTGCGCTCTTCGATATCGCGGACGAACTCAAGGCAACCGGCCCGCTCGATAAGAAGATTGCGTTCATTGAACCCCGAGGCGCCGAATTTCAGCGTGTGCTTGGGCTGCATCTTGAAGCGCTTGTTGTAAGTCGAATTTGCGGCCTCGGCCAAACGAGGCGCGGTTATCGCCCCGGTAAGCGCTGCACCACCCAGAAGTGTCGATGTAAGACCATAACGACGCGCGATCTGCAGCAGATCGCGTCGTGACACCTTCTCACTTACGAACTGTTTAATCATGGTATCTCCTCCCTGTTATCATATCCATCGACCCAGAAAATCCGCAGATCAGTCGACTTTCGCCAGCGGATTGATCATTCGGGGGTCACCGGTCTTCGCCAGCACAGGCACACCCCCCTAATCCCACATGGGCACCTCGCCAGATCGCGATCTGGCCGCAAGCCAGCCGCCGTCGACCTTGATTTCGGCCCCCGATATGAAATCCGAATCCGCCGACGCGAGGAATACCGCAGCACCTGCCAGGTCTTGCGGCTCGCCCCATCGACCGACCAGATTTTCGGTGGCCCAGGCAGGTCCCGTGTCTGACGCCTCTGCGAATGCCTGGTTGAACGGTGAAGCGATCATTCCCGGAACGATCGCGTTCACCCGTATGCCCTTGCCGGCCAGGTCTGCGGCCATCGCCCGCGTGAGCCCCAACAGGCCCGACTTGGCGGCGACATAGGCGCAACGGTTCGGACGCCCCATAAAGCTGGCGATGGAAGCGATGTTGATAATCTTGCCGCCACCGGTTTCCAGCATGTGCGGAACCACCGCACGGCTGCAAAGGAACGGACCGGTGAGGTTGATGTCGATCATCCTGTTCCAGTCGTCCAGCGTATGCTGCAGAAACCCCTTGATAGTGCGCGCGCCGGCATTGTTGACCAGGACGTCGATCCGGCCATGGTCTCGAATGACGGTATCGACCATTTTGGCGACAGCCTCCGGATCGGCAACGTCGACCTCGATAGACTGCGCCATGCCGCCCGTCTCGCGGATCGCGCCAGCCAGATTCCCGGCGGTCACGTTGTCCTTGTCTGCGATCACCACGGTCGCGGATTCATTAGCGAACCCCCGGCAAATCGCCTCGCCAATCCCTTGGCCGCCGCCGGTTACGATCGTGACTTTGTCCTGTAATTTCATGCGACGCATCTCCAAGTCTCACAGCGTTGCCCAACGACAGGTAGATGACAGTGTTCGCATCCATTCAACGCCAGCAGCCTACAGACCGCTGCATGATCTTGAATGTCAGATTCTTGACATTTGGAGAATTATCTGTCGTGACACGCCCGGCCCCGGTGCACGCGCCCGTGCGGGACAGCGGTGCAAGTTAGTGGCCGCCGAAGACAATTCGGCGCAGGCCGTCGGAATCGATTACGCGAACGCAGCGCCGGCGGTTCTCAATCAACCCTTGGGAAACAAAGTCCCGCAGGATAGCCGTTACGTACTGTCGCCGCGACAACACTAGACTGGCGAGTTCCTCATGGGTAATCGGCAGGTCAGGAGTGGCGCCGGCGGGCGCCCGCGTCGCCGCCTCTGCATTCAGCTGCAATATCGCTCTGGCCAGCCTCTGGTCCACGTGATGGCCAGAAAACTCGCTTACGCGAGTATGCAATTGCTGCTGGCGCTTCAAAAGGACACGTACCAGCAGCACGCCAAGCTCCCCATCCGATCTGATGTATTCGAAGAACTCGTCCTTACTGAACGCGGCCGCCTTGGCAGGTTCAAGTGCAATGGCATTGGCGTCGCGCACCGCCCTGGGCCTGAGCGCCGACAGCCCCAGCAAGTCGCCCGGTCCGTGGATTTTCAAGAGCGTTTCGTGGCCGTTTTCATCCGAACAGGTGGCTTTGACGGCCCCGGTTTTAAGGACATAGACATGGTCCGCGTCATCGCCCTGGTAATAGAGATGTTCGTTACATTCCAGGGTCCGCACGTTTCCGCGCGCGCAAAGTCGAAGCAGATACTCGTCATTCAAGTCCCGCTCCAGATCGATTCCGTCGCTGAATTCGAATTCAGGCATTCTCCACAAACGCCTTCCAATGGATGCCGGATAGCTTACCGGTGGCAGTCATGCCAGATTACCACACATATCGGGCATAGCCCGTCTTAGCGATTTTACCCGGTCTTGCGTCGCAGTTCCTGCCGCCGCAGCAATACCAGCGGTCCCCGGTTATCAAGACCGCGCGTCCGGGCAACGGGGGACCGTCCGCCTTAGTCCTCGCGGGTGACGTGGATCATGGCGCCGGGGCCGACATTGATCAGCGCCTTGACGTCGTCCAGGGCGCGCCCCCAGACATTGCAGGGCGAGGCCAGCCGGATCTCGGTGCCAATGGAGATCGGCGTGGGGCCGAAGCCGATGGCGATCGAATTACCTTCGGTCCAGAAAGCCAGCTCGCCCAGCTCGACGACGTCACGGGCGTCGGATTCGCGCGGCAGCGACAGCGGCGTGTGGAAATAGACCTCCTCGCCCCAGAGCTGCGCCTCCGAGGGAAACGGCGCGGTCTCGTAGATCGCATCGGCGGTTTCCGTGTCGAACAGCTCCGCCCGGATCGAGACATCCTCGACCGTGATCGTCGGGATGCGCGGCATGCAACCTCCCTTATTCTCTGCTTTCACCCCGCGAACGGATCCTTCACCAGGATCGTATCCTCGCGCTCGGGACTGGTCGACAGCAGCGTCACCGGCGCCTCGATCAGCTCCTCGATGCGGCGGATATATTTGACCGCGGTGGCGGGCAGGTCTGCCCAGCTGCGGGCCCCTTCGGTGCTCTCCTGCCAACCCTCGATTTCCTCATAGACCGGCTTGGCGGCGGCCTGATCGGCCATCGAGGACGGGTAGTGGTCGTATTCCTGGCCGCCGATGCGGTAGCCGACGCAAACCTTCAGTTCCTGCAGCCCGTCCAGCACGTCGAGCTTGGTCAGCGCGATACCGTCGATGCCACCGATCTTGATGGCCTGGCGCACCAGCACCGCATCGAACCAGCCGCAGCGGCGCTTGCGGCCGGTCACCGTGCCGAACTCCCGCCCGCGCTCGCCCAGCCTCTGCCCGACCTCGTCGTCGAGCTCGGTCGGGAACGGGCCTTCGCCGACCCGCGTCGTATAGGCCTTGGTGATGCCCAGCACATAGCCCAGCCGGTTCGGCCCCATGCCCGACCCCGCGGCCGCGGCGCCCGAAACCGTGTTCGACGAAGTGACGAACGGATAGGTCCCGTGGTCGATGTCCAGGAGGAACCCTTGCGCGCCCTCGAACAGGATCCGGCGGCCGGCCTTGTGCGCTTCGTCCAGCTCCTTCCAGACGCTGGCGGCGTAGGGCAGCAGGCGCGGCGCCAGCTCCAATAACTGGGCCAGCAGCTTCTTGCGGTCGATCTCGTCCAATCCCATACCGCGCTGCAGGACGTTGTGGTGCGAAAGCAGGCGGTCGACCTTGGCTTCCAGCGCCTTGCGGTCGGCGAGGTCGCAGACCCGGATCGCGCGCCGCGCCACCTTGTCCTCGTAGGCCGGGCCGATGCCGCGGCCGGTGGTGCCGATCTTGCCCTTGCCGCTGGCCAGTTCGCGCGCCTGGTCGAGCTCTCGGTGCAGCGGCAGGATCAGCGGCGCGTTGCCGGCAAGCTTGAGGCGATCCGGCGAGACCTCCACGCCCTGCCCGCGGATGTTTTCGATTTCGTCGAGCAGCGCCCACGGGTCGACGACGACGCCGTTGCCGATGATCGACAGCTTGCCGGGGCGCACGATGCCGGACGGCAGCAGGCTCAGCTTGTAGGTCGTCCCGTCGATGACCAGCGTGTGGCCGGCGTTGTGGCCGCCCTGGAACCGCACCACGATCTCGGCCCGTTCGCTGAGCCAGTCGACGATCTTGCCCTTGCCCTCGTCGCCCCACTGGGAGCCGACGACCACCACATTGCTCATCGCTTCATTGCCCTTGCATTGACGTTCAGGAGGCGCCGTTCAGCGCAACGGCGGTGCCCTCGCGCAGGATGTGCGTGCAGCCCAGGCGCAGCGCTTCGGCCGCGGGATCGCCCTCGGGCTCGAGGCCGGCGATCGTGATCCAGCCGTCGTCGCGCAGCGCCCGGCCCTGCGCCGGCGTGGTGCCGTGCGGCAGGTACAGGCGCTTGCCGTTGCCCGGCCGCGGCAGCGCCCGCAGCACGCTGTCGAGGAACAGCGAGAAGCCGGTCGCCGGCTCGCCGTTCTGCGAGACATGATAGCGGCCGCCACGTCCCATCTCGCCGCGCACACCGCGCGCGAAGACGGTGAAGCTGAGGCCGGTCTGATATTCGAAGCCGCGGTACTCGACGGCGTCGACGGTCAGCGTCAGCGCCGGCATCGCCCCCTTCAGGATCGCGACGACGTCCTCGAGGCGCCGCCGTTCCGCGACGCACTCCTCCGGCAGGTCGAGCGCCGCCAGCGCCTTCAGGGCCGCGTCGACAGGGCCGGACGCCCGCAGCAGGGCGCCGAACAGATCGGCCGCCTTGCCCCCCGCCGCGGCGACGGCGGCGGCGTCCTTGCGGTCCAGCGCGGCGCGCAGATCGGCCTCCGCCTCACCTTCGAGGCCGACCGCGCGGCACAGCGCCGGCACCAGGGTCGGCATATTGACGTCGACCGACAGCTTGTCGACGCCGGCCTCGCCCAGCGCCTCGACCGCGAGAAGGATGATCTCGGCATCCGCACAGGCCGACTCGGACCCGATGATTTCGACCCCGGCCTGGATGAACTGCCGCTCCGGCCGCAGCTGCGAGCCCTTGACCCGCAGCACGTTGCCGGCATAGGCGAGGCGCAACGGCCGCGGCGCCTCGGCCAGCCGGGTCGCCGCGATGCGCGCCACCTGGATCGTCATGTCGGCGCGGACGCCCATCATACGCTGGCTGACCGGATCCATGAGCCGGAATGTCGTCGTCGACATCGCCTGCCCGGCGCCGTCGAGCAGCGAGTCCTCGAATTCGACGAGCGGCGGATCGACGCGCTGATAGCCGCGCGTGGCGAAGGTGGCGACGAGTCGCTGCGCCACCGCCGCCTCGTGGTCGGCGTCCGGCGGCAGTACATCCCGCAACCCGGTGGGCAGCAGCGCCTTTTTTGCGGCGTCGTTCATGTCAGGAGTACGGTCGATCCGTCGCGGTTCAGCAGCAAAACCCGCCGTGGAATACAGCTTTTGATCAGCCGGGGCAAGGGATGCCGTGCCGCACCAATCAGCGCGGGAGCATCCAGACCGAGCCGTCGTCCAGCCCGTACAGCACGTCCGCCGCGCCGTTTTCGTCGACGTCCGCGATCACGACCGAAGTGGTAATCCGTGCGTTGGTGCCGACGCTCCAGAGAACGCGGAAGGCCCCGGCCACATAGCCGATCGCATCCAGCCGGCTGCGGCTCTGGTCGGGCAACAGAATTTCGTCCGTCCCGTCGCGATCGAGGTCGAGCACGGCGGCCATACCCAGCACGGTCGAGCCGATCGCGTGCGTCGAATATCCGGGCTCGCGGGCGATCTCGATCAGCCGCGGCTCGGCGACCCGGTAGAGGATCAGCACGCCGCCGAGATGGGGCGTCTGGACGACGGCAATCTCCTTGCGTCCGTCGCCGTCGAAATCGCCGGCGCCGACGGGATTCAGCCACCGGTTCGCGCGCCCGATTGCCGGCGATTCGGCGACCAGCGCAAGCGCCTCGTCGCGGATGCCGAACACGACCGCGGCGGCGCCGCTGCCGGCGGAGCTGCGGACCACGACGATCTCGTCCCGCCCGTCGCCGTCGAGGTCGGCCAGCCGCGGCGTCAGGTCCTCGAACACCGAATCGTCAGGCAGCCGGTAGGTCAGGATCTTGCCGGCCCCGGTCTCGACCTTCAGCGCGGCCGCCTCGATCGAATCGCCGAGCACCCCGTGATCGTAACGCGCGGTCGGGCCGGCAAGCCACGCCGCCTTGATGTCGAGCGCGCCCGGCACGATCGTCGCATGCGGGATGATGTCGGCGGGAATCGGCATTTTCTCGGCCGGCGGCACCGGCGCCAGCCCGAGCTTGCCGTCCGGCAACGTGACGAGCTCATAGTCCCCGGCCGCAGCCCGCACCAGCACAGCGCCGTCGCGCAGCAGGATGTCGTACAGCCCCGGCACGTGCCCGACCGCCAGGGGCTGCGGTCCGACGCCCGCAGCCTGCGCCGCAACCGGCGGTATCAGGGCGATGACAAGAACGGCAACGAAGGCGTGCGGGCGCATGTCCGGACTCTGCCCCCGATCGCTTCAGAACTCCAGCGCTTTCGCCTGGATCACGTTGGACAGGGACGACAATCTGTCGAGGAGTTCGCGGCCGACCGGCTGGTCGACCTGCAGCAGCGCGATGGCATCGCCGCCCTGGTCGGCGCGGCCGAGATGGAAGGTCGCGATATTGACCTGCGCCTCGCCCAGCGTGCGGCCGAGATCGCCGATCACACCGGGCTTGTCGCGGTTGGTGATGTACAGCATGTGAGGTCCGATCTCGGCCTCGATCGGGATGCCCTTGATCTCGACGATCCGCGGCCGGGTACCGCCGAACAACGTGCCGGCGACCGAGCGCGACATGCGCTCTGTGGTCACCGTGATGCGGACCAGGGTTTCGTAGTCGACCGGCTCGTCCCGCCGCACCTCGGTACAGCGGATATCGCGCTCACGCGCGATGACCGGCGCGCTCACCATATTGACGGAATCGAGCAGCGGCCGGAGCAGTCCGGTCAGCGCCGCCGCCATGATCGGCTTGGTGTTGAGCGCCGCGACATGACCCTCGAACTCCACCCGGAAGGCCTTCAGGCCGGTTTCGGTGAGCTGGCCGGCGAAACTGCCGAGCAGCTCGGCGAGCGCCATGTAGGGTCGCAGCCTCGGGGCCTCCTCCGCGGTCACCGCCGGCATGTTGAGCGCGTTGGTGACGGCCCCGGTGAGCAGGTAGTCGGACATCTGCTCGGCGATCTGCGCGGCGACCTTTTCCTGTGCTTCGGTTGTCGCCGCGCCGAGATGCGGCGTCGCGATCACATCGTCGCGGCCGAACAGGGGGTTTTCGGTGGCCGGCTCGACCTCGAAGACGTCGAGCGCCGCCCCGGCGACCCGCCCGGATTCGAGGGCCTGCAGCAGGTCCTTCTCGACCACGATGCCGCCACGTGCGCAATTGATGAGCCGCACCCCGGGCTTCATCTTCGCGAACGCCTTCTTGCCGATCAGGCCGCGCGTCTGCTCGGTCAGCGGGACATGCAGGGTGATGAAGTCGGCGCGCTTGTAAACCTCGTCCAGTTCGACTTTCTCGATCCCGAGGTCGCGGGCGCGCTCCGCTGACAGGAAGGGGTCGTAGGCGACGACCCGCATCTTCAGGCCCTGCGCCCGGTTGGCAACGACCGACCCGATGTTGCCGGCGCCGATCAGACCCAGCGTCTTGCCCGTGATCTCGACCCCCAGGAACCGCTTCTTCTCCCACTTGCCGGCCTGGGTCGAAGCGTTGGCGGCCGGCAGGTCGCGCGCCAGCGCAAGCATCAGCGCGATGGCGTGTTCGGCCGTGGTGATCGAATTGCCGAACGGTGTGTTCATCACCACGATGCCCTGCTGGGTAGCCGCGTCGACATCGATGTTGTCGACGCCGATCCCGGCCCGCCCGACGACCTTCAGGTTCCTGGCCGCCTCGAGGATCCGCGCCGTGACCCGGGTCGCGGACCGTACGGCAAGGCCGTCATACCGGTCGACTCGCGCCGCCAGCTCGTCCTCGCCCAGCCCCGTTTCGACAACGGCCTCGATACCGCGCTCCCGGAAGATCTGTGCCGCGCGTTCGCTCAGATCATCCGATATCAGAACTTTCGGCATGGTCGTTCCGTCCATCTTACTGGGCCGCGGCGGGGGCGAGGCAGGCTTCCCCGTACGCCCACTCGATCCACGGCATCAGGATTCGCATGTCGAGCGGGTCGACCGTGGCCCCGCCCCAGATCCGCAGGCCGGGCGGCGCATCGCGATACCCGGCGATATCGTATGCGATGCCCTCGCGGTCGAGCAGGCTGGCGATCTTCTTCGGAGCCGTTGCCGCCGCTTCGCCGGTTAACAGCCCGGTATCGGTGAGCGCAAGGCAGATCGAGGTGGACGACCGGGTGGCCGGGTCGCGCGCCAGGAACGCCACCCATGGCGTCACCTCGACCCAGGCGGCGACGGCGGCGAGATTGGCGCGGGATCGCTCGATCAGCGCCGGCAGGCCGCCGATCTCCTCCGCCCATTTCAGGGAATCGATCGCATCCTCGGCGCACAGCATCGAGGGCGTGTTGATGGTCTCGCCACGGAATACGCCCTCGATCAGCTTGCCGCCCTTGGTCAGCCGGAAGATCTTCGGCAGCGGCCACGGCGGAGTGTAACTTTCCAGCCGCTCGACTGCCCGCGGGCTCAGCGCCAGCATGCCGTGCGCCCCCTCGCCGCCGAGCACCTTCTGCCACGACCACGTGGCCACATCGAGCTTGTCCCATGGCAGGTCCATAGCGAACACGGCCGAGGTGGCATCGCAGATCGTAAGACCTGTCCGATCGGCCGCGATCCAGTTGCCGTCCGGCACGCAAACGCCGCTGGTCGTCCCGTTCCAGGTGAAGACCACGTCCCGCGCCGGGTCGACCGCGGCAAGGTCGGGCAGTGCGCCGTAGTCGGCGTCCAGGATCCGGACGTCTTCGAGCTTCAGCTGCTGCGTGACATCGGTGACCCAGCCCCTGCCGAAACTCTCCCATGCCAGCATGTCGACTCCCCGCGCGCCGAGCAGCGACCACAGCGCCATCTCCACCGCGCCGGTGTCCGAGGCCGGCACGATCGCGAGGCGGAAGTCGTCCGGGATGCCGAGTATGGCCCGGCTGCGGTCGATGACCTCCTGCAGCTTCGCCTTGCCGCCGGCAGCGCGGTGGGACCGGCCGGTCCAGGCGTCGGCCAGGACGGCAGGCGACCAGCCCGGCCGTTTGGCGCAGGGGCCGGACGAAAAGAAGGCGCGATTCGGTTTCCTGTCGGGTCTGGGCATTGCGTCACCCTGTCGGTGCCAACGACGCTGCAGCGCGCACATGGGAGCCCGCCTGCGCCGAATTGCGGCGAGACCGGAGATTATGAACCGGCGTATGGTGCGTCAACGTTTATTGTTGCGCTGCAACAACGCAGGCCGTTGCCGCTAGATACCGTAGTACCAGGGCGCAAACAGCGTGAAGACGATCCACACGAGCACCAGCAGGGGTGCGCCCACCTTGACGAAATCGATGAAACGGTAATGACCCGGCACCATCACGAGCAGGTTCGTCTGGTACCCGATCGGCGACGCGAACGAGCAGTTCGCCGCAAACACCACGGCCACGGCGAACACCTCCGCCGGGATACCGAGGCCGTGGGCGATGCCGACGGCGATGGGCGTGAACAGCACCGCCGTCGCCTTGGTGCTGATGATGTTCGCAAGGCTGCCGACGAGAAGGAAGAAGGCCGACAGGATAACGACCGGCGGTGCGCCATCGAGCAGGCCGAGCAAGAGGCCGGCCAGGAAGTCGGCGCCGCCGGTCTCCTGCATCGCTGCACCGAGGGCAAGGGCGGCGGCGATCGTCAGAATGATCTGGAAGTCGAGAGCGCGGACCGCCTCGCGCATGCTCAGCGCTCCGCTCAGCACCATCGCCGCCGCACCGGTCGCCGCGGCGACGACGATGGGCAGCGCCCCCGACGCGGCGGCAATCACGACGCCAAGGAAGATGGCAATCGCGCGCTTCGCGTAGTGCAGTTCGGGCAGGGCGGCCGCGGACCATTCCATGAGCAGCACGTCGCGATTGCCGCGTAACGCCAGAACGTCGTCGGCGCGGCCCTGGATCAACAGCACGTCGCCGGCCTCGAGCGGGATCTCCGTGATGCGACGGCGCAGCATACGGCTGCGGCGCTCGATGCCGAGCACGATGCAATGATGACGGAAGCGAAAACCGATGCGCTCCAGGGTGCGTCCGACCATCGGCGAGCTCGGCGGCACCATCACCTCGGCAAGGGTCTGACCGCCCGAGGTCCAGCGCTGCTCGTCCTCGCCGTCCGATCCGGCGACGGGTTCGGGGATCTCCGGGTGCAGCGGGCGGGAATCGTTCTTCAGCGCGTCGGTCAGCGTCTTGCGCGTGGCCGCTACCACGAGGATGTCGTCTGGCGCCAGCGTCACGTCCTCGAAAGGCGGCATGAAGGTCTGGTCCTCGCGCTGGATCATCAGGACGGTGATGTCGGGCAGCCCCGGAAACACCCCGAGGTTCGATTCCTCGCCGACCAGCCGGGACTCTTCCGTGACCCTGATCTGGGCCACGAACTGGCGCCCGGATACCGGCAGCGTGCCGAGCGGCGGCTCGCGGTCCGGCAGCAGCCGCGGCGCGATGATCATGACATAGGCTAGGCCGCTGAGCGCGAGGACCAGGCCGGGAACGGTGAAGTCGAAGAAGGCGAACGGCCGCTCGCCCAGTTCCACCAGCATGCCGGAGACCAGAAGGTTGGTCGACGAGCCGATCAGCGTGGTCATGCCGCCGAGGATCGCCGCAAAGCTGAGCGGCATCATGTAGCGCCCCGCGCCCTGGCCGACCCTTTCGGCGAGCGCCTGCATGATCGGGATGAAGATCACGACGACGGGAATGTTGTTGAGGAACGCGCTGACCGCGAGCACCGTCACGAGTGCCAACCCGATGCCGACCGCCGCATGGCCCCGTGCCGCGCGCAGCAGCAGCCAGGCGCCCTGGCCAAGCGCACCGGTCCGCGACAGCCCGTCGCCGACCACCAGCAGCGCCAGCACCGTGATCAGGGCCGGATTGGCGAAGCCGGACAGGATCCGTTCCGCGCCCATGCGGTTGACACCGTCGGGTCCCGGCACCGGCGCGAAATGGAACAGCAGCAGCAGCGCGCAGATCACCGCCAGCGAGGTCAGCTCGAAGGACAGCTTTTCGGTCGCGTAATAGGCGAGCGCAACGACGATCAGGATGAAGACCGCCGTCATCTGGAAGATCCCGCCGCCGATTTCCGCCATCGCCTCCTGCCCCCTCAAGCGGATGCGTTCCGGTTGTGCGCGGCCGGATTCGAACCCGCCACCGGCCGCCCGCAGTCGCGTCTTGACGCCTCGCAGCTTGCCGCGGTTTCGCCGACACGGTGGTCCGCGTCACCGCCGGACCGCACCGCAGCGCGATCCGCCCAGCCGCAGGTCTTGCCCGCTTCCGACACCGCGGCCATGCGCCATGTTGTCTATCCCGGGCGCGGCGACATCAGCAAGCCTACAATCCATAATATCCCGGCGCGAACACCGTGAATACCACCCAAAGCAGGAACAGCAGGGGCAGGCCGGCCCGGACGAAATCGCTAAACCGGTAGTGTCCCGGGACCATGACCAGCAGATTGGTCTGGTAGCCCATGGGCGAGGCGAACGAACAGTTCGCTCCCAGCAGCACCGCGATCGCGAACGGCTCCACCGGAACCCCCAGGCCGTTCGCGATGCCGATCGCAATGGGCGTGAACAGGACCGCCATCGCATTGTTGGTCACGAGATTGGTGAGCAGCGCCACCAGCAGGAACAGGGCGCTCAGGATCGTGGCGGGGTCGCTGCCGTCCAGCAGCGCCAGCATCTGCCCGGCCAGAAACCCCGCGCCGCCGGTGGCCTGCAGCGACTCGCCCAGCGCCAGGGCGGCCGCGACCATCATGACGATGCGCGAGTCGAGTGCCCGCGTGGCCTCGCGCAGTCCGAGCACACCGGTCGCAAGCATGGCGGCGGCCCCCATCACGGCGGCCGCCGCGATCGGCAGCACGCCGCTGGCCGCGGCCGCGACCACGCACAGGAAGATCGCAATGGCACGCTTGGCATGGTGGACCGACGGCAGGGCCGCGGCCGACCACTCCATCAGCAGGACATCGCGGTTGTTCCGCAGCGCCTTGATGTCGCTGTCCCGTCCCTGGATCAGCAGCACGTCGCCCGCCTCCAGCGGAATTTCCGTGATGCGCCGCCGCAGCATGCGGCTGCGCCGCTCGATGCCCAGCACGATACAGCCGTGCCGGTAGCGGAACCCGATCCGCTCGAGCGTGCGGCCGACCATGGGCGACGCCGGCGGCACCATGACCTCCGCCATCACCTGGTCGCCGGGGGCCCACGACCGGGCGTCCTCCCGCTGCTCATCCGTGTCGGGCCCCGGGGTGTCCGGATGCAGCAGCTGCGGCTCGTCATGCAGGGCTTCGGTAAGGGTTTTGCGGGTCGCGGCCACCACGACCAGGTCGCCCGTCTGCAGGGTTACGTCGTCGAACGGCGGCAGGATCGCGCGCTCGCCGCGCTGGATCATGAGAACGGTGATCTCCGGCAGCGATTCGAACACGCCCAGCTTCGAGCGCGCGCCGATCAGCCGCGAACCGTCGCCGATGGTGACCTGCGCCACGAATTGCTTGCCCGAGACTGGCAGCTGCGGACCGCCGCCCGCACGATCGGGCAACAGCCGCGGCGCGACGAACAACAGGTACAGCAATCCCACGACGGCGAGCAGGCTGCCCGGAATCAGGAAATCGAAGAACCCGATCGGCGCCTCGCCGAGGGTAACGAGCGTGCCCGACACCAGCAGGTTCGTCGACGACCCCAGAAGGGTCGTCATCCCGCCGAGGATCGCCGCGAAACTCAGCGGCATCATCGTGCGGCCCGGCCCGTGGCCCAGCTTCTCGGCCAGCGCCTGCATGATCGGAATGAAGATCAGGACCACCGGCGTATTGTTGAGGAACGCGCTGACGACCGCTACAACCACGAGCGACAGGGCCACCGACCCGGCGGCGTTGCCCCGGGTCAATCTGAGGAGTACCCAGGCGCCACGGCCCAGCGCACCGGTCGTCGCCAGGCCCTGGCCGACGACGAGCAGCGCCAGTACGGCAATCAACGCCGGATTGCCGAAGCCGGCGAGCAGGCGCCCGAGGCCCATGCCCTCGACCGGCAGCACTTCGAACAACACCACCAGAGCCGACAGGACGAGAAGCGACGTCAGCTCGTAGCTCGCCCGTTCGCTCGCATAGAGATAGAGGCCGCCGGCGCAGAGCGCGAACACCACCGACATCTGGATGATGTGGACGTCCAGCCCCATCCCTGTTCTCCCATCCCCTGCCGCCAGCCGCCGCAGGGGTGCATGCCGAATTCAACCGACGGTGCTGTCGGGCCGCCTGCGGATGATGGTCAGCGCCTGATAGGTCAGCACGGTCTCGCCGCGCTGGTTGTTCACGGTAAATCCGAACCGCACGGTGCCGCGGTCCGACTTGGAGCGGGACTCG
Source organism: Alphaproteobacteria bacterium (assembly GCA_041602815.1). Classification (GTDB taxonomy): domain Bacteria; phylum Pseudomonadota; class Alphaproteobacteria; order UBA8366; family JADFVY01. Next base: position 15,461 of record JBFIFO010000009.1, read on the forward strand.
CGTGCCTCCAGCACCTCGACGACGCTCGTCAGGGTATCGCCCGGGCGCACCGGCGCAAGCCAGCGCACCTCGTCCATGCCCGGCCCGACGATATTGGACCGCTCCATCAGGCCGAGGTCGAAGAACAGCCTGAAGCTCAGTGCCAGGGTCTGGAAGCCGCTGGCAATCAGCCCGCCGAACATGCCCTCGGCCGCGGCGGCCGCATTCACGTGCATCTGCTGCGGATCATAGGTCAGCGCGAAATCGACGATCTGCGACTCGGTCAACGTCGCGCCGCGGCTTTCGAACCGGTCACCGACCCGGAACTCCTCGAACCAGCGCGTGTGCATCGCACCTCTCTATCCAGCCTCGCCTAACCTATCACGGGCAGCTCCCGCCCGGCACGGATCGTCAGCACCTCGCAGCCGTCTTGCGTTATGGCAATGTCCTCCTCGTGGACCATCAGGCGGCCCGGCGCGAACTCCATTCCCGGCTCGATCGTCAGCACCATGCCGGGGACGAGCCCGGTATCGTCGCCGGGCCGGTTCGACGGCCACTCCGTCAGCTGCAGGCCGAGCCCATGGCCCATGCGGCCGACGCTGTTCCCGCGCGACCCGCCCTCCTCCAGCACCTTCGCCATGGCACGCCACAAATCGCTGGTCGTGGCGCCGGGCCGCGCGGCCCGGATACCTGCCTCGGTCGCCCGCCACACCGTGTCATGGGCGCGCTGCGCTGCCTCGTCAGCTGCGCCGAAGGCGAAATTGCGGTCGAAATCGCAAAAATAACCGTCGAAAACCGTCCCGGTGTCGATGATCAGGATGTCGCCCGCGCCGATCACCTTCTGCCGCGGACCCATGATGATGTTGTCGTAGCCGCCCGGGCCCGCGACTCCCATCATGTAGGGTGAGGAGTCGGCACCGCGGCGCAACACCTCGATGCGCATCTCGCGGCACGCCTCCCATTCGGTCATGCCTGCGGAGAGATTCGCGGGCAAGGCCAGGAAGGCCTCGGACGTCAGCCGGCAAACATGGCGGATCTTGTCGATCTCGGCCGGCGATTTGACGCCGCGCAGGGCCCGCAGCACGGGGGTACCGTCGGTGAAGGCCAACGGCGCGATCATCTCGCCGACGCGCAGGAAATCGACCGCCGGCATGCGCAGCACCATCTCCGGTCCCATCTCGGCACCGATGCGCCCGAAGCGCCGCGGCAGCCCGGAAAGCGCGCCGGCCAGCACGGTCACCCCGTCATCCTCCGGCACCGGCGCGGGCCAGGTGCGGATGTCCTCGACCCAGGTCGCCGCCATGCCCGCCGCCCCGATCTCGGGGATTACGGCGATCAACGCGCCCTCCCGCGGCACGACGACGAACCACGGGCGCGTCGGCGAGGCCCAGAACTGCGAGTCGAAACCGGTGAAGTAGCGGACGTGCTGCTCCTGGGTTACCAGCAGCGCGTCCAGCTCGTGTCCGGTCATCAGCGCCCGCGCGCGCTCTGCCCGCGCCTCGAATTCGGCGACGGGAAAGCCGCGCGCCGGCGCACAGCTCATGTCACCGGCCCGCGCTCAAATGGCATCCCGGATCGCCTGGCCGAGCGCCCTGGTATCGGCCTTGCCGCCCATGTCCGGGGTCAGCGCCGCGCGGTCCTTCAGTACCGCCTCGATCGCCGAGACGATGGCGTCGTGCGCGTCCCTGTGGCCGAGATGGTCGAGCATCATCGCGCCCGACCAGATCTGGCCGATCGGGTTGGCGAGGCCCTTACCGGCGATGTCGGGGGCCGAGCCGTGCACCGGCTCGAACATCGACGGAAACTCCTTTTCCGGGTTGATGTTGGCGCCCGGCGCGATGCCGATAGTGCCGGTCGCCGCCGGCCCCAGATCCGACAGGATGTCGCCCAGGAGGTTGCTGCCGACCACCACGTCGAACCAGTCGGGATGCTGCACGAAATGCGCCGTCAGGATATCGATATGGAACTGGTTCCATTTGACCTCGGGATAGTCCTCGGCGACCGCGCGCACGCGCTCGTCCCAGTAGGGCATCGTGTAGTAGATGCCGTTCGACTTGGTGGCCGAGGTCAGCTGCTTGCGCGGGCGGCTCTTGGCCAGCTCGAAGGCATAGCGGACGATGCGGTCGACTCCCTTGCGGGTGAAGATGTTCTCCTGGATGACCATCTCGTCCTCGGTGCCGTGGTTGAATCGGCCACCGACCTCGGAATACTCGCCCTCGACGTTCTCGCGCACGACGTAGAAGTCGATGTCGCCGGGCGCCCGGCCGGCCAGCGGCGATGCCACGCCCTCGAACAGCCGCACCGGCCGCAGGTTGACGTATTGCCGGAACATGCGCCGGATCGGGATCAGAAGGCCCCACAGCGAGATATGGTCGGGCACGCCGGGAAAGCCGACGGCACCGAGATAGATGGCATCGTGGCCCCGGATCCGGTCCAGCCCGTCCTCCGGCATCATCGTGCCGACACTGTGGTAGCGCTCGCAGCTCCAGTCGAACTCGTCCCATTCGAACTCGACCCCGAACTTGCCGCCGACCGCCTCCAGGACCTGCATGCCTTCGGGCACGACCTCCTTGCCGATGCCGTCACCGGGAATGACGGCGATCCTGTATTTCGCCATGAAAACCCCTCCGATTCTCGGTAGTCGTCCGTCGCTGCTGATCGGAACGTAACGACGCAGCGGACATATCTCAATAGTCCCGTGCGGGATCGTATGCAGACATCCGAACACCTCGCGAACGTCGATCACATTTTGCGTTGAAAGGCCCCGTTCGCGCCGCTTTGGCTTGACGTGACGGGTCCGGCGTACCAGAATCTGTATCGAGGCTAAGGCCCTTCGAGGGCCGGCCGATTGAGACGCCGTAACTCCGTACGGCATCCTGGTGACCGATCGCAACCGCGGGCGGTTGGAGCCAACGAAGGAAATGTCGAATTGACAGGGAGCCGCCAGCAGGTCTGGCGGCTCTTGTTATGCCGGGCGGTTCGCGCGATAAGTCCCGCCATGTCGAAGATCGTCCCCCTGACGGCGGAATTCCTCGCCGCCGCCGGCACTGAAATTCGCGCCGGCCGGCTGGTCGCGTTCCCGACCGAGACGGTATACGGCCTCGGCGGCGACGCCACCAACGGCAAGGCGGTCGCGGCGATCTTCGAGGCCAAGGGACGGCCCCGTTTCAACCCCCTCATCGTGCACGTGCCGGATCCGAGGGCGGCGCACGCGCTGGGCCATTTCAACGACATGGCCAAAACGCTGGCGGCGCGGTTCTGGCCCGGCCCGCTGACGCTGGTGGTGCTGCGTCGGCCGCAATCCGGCCTCGCCGAACTGGTCAGTGCCGGGCTCGATACGGTGGCGTTGCGTGTGCCTGCACATGACGGCGCACGGGCGCTGCTGCGGGCTGCCCGCCGGCCGCTCGCCGCGCCCAGCGCCAACCGGTCGGGCAAGGTCAGCCCGACGACGGCGCAGCACGTCGCCGACGAGCTCGGCGACGCGGTGGCGCTGATCCTCGACGGTGGCCCCTGCGCCGTCGGCCTCGAGTCGACGGTTCTCGACGTCAGCGCCGCCACGCCGCTGCTGTTGCGGCCCGGCGGCGTCCCGCTCGAGGACATCGAGGCCGCGCTCGGCCGCACCGTGCCCGTCGCCGGTGTGGCCGATGCGATCCGCGCCCCGGGCATGCTGGAAAGCCACTACGCCCCCGGCCTGCCGCTGCGTCTCGACGCCGGCCGCGCCAGGCGGGGCGAGGCCCTGCTCGGCTTCGGCGCGGGCCCGGACGCCACCCTGAACCTGAGCCGGACCGGCGACCTGCGCGAGGCGGCCGCCAATCTGTTCGCCATGCTGCGCGAACTGGACCGTCCCGAATTCAGCGGCATCGCCGTCATGCCCATCCCCGAGACCGGTCTCGGCCGCGCCATCAACGACCGCCTGCGCCGCGCCGCCGCGCCCCGGGGATAACGTCAGCGCACGACGAATTCGGGCATCTTGCGGGGGCGCCAGTCGCCGATGGCGTCCTCGATCGTGCGTGCCATGGCGATCAGCTCGGCCTCGCCGCCCGGGCGGCCGGCGAGCTGCAGGCCGACGGGCAGGCCGTCTTCGGTGACACCGCACGGGATCGCGAGGACCGGCAGCGAGACCACCGTCAGCACCCAGGTGACCGCCATCCAGTCGATATAGGTCTCGAAGGCAACGCCGTTGCATTCGGTCACGTAGCGCTCCTCCGCCGGGAACGGCGGCACGATGGTGGCCGGGCACAGCAGCAGGTCGTGATTCGCCATGAATTCACGCGTCGCGTGGAACAGGCGCACCTGCTCGCGCTGCGCCGCGATCACCGCTTCGCCGGACAGCGCCAGGCCCTTCTCGATGTTCCAGATCACCTCCGGCTTCAGCTTGTCGCGATGTTCCTCCAGCAGCGGCGCGTTGCTGACCGCATAGGCGACGGCGCGCAGCACCTGGAAGGCCTCGACGGCGCCGGCCAGATCCGGGCCGGTCTCGGCGATCTCGAAGCCCGTCGCCTCCAGGCCAGCGATCGTCCGGCGGACCAACGCTTCGACCGCGGGATCGACGGGAGTCACGCCGAGATCGAGGCTGAAGGCGATGCGGCCCGGCTTGCGCGGGTTGCGGGCCGCGGCCAGGAAGGCGCCGCCGGATTCCGCGGTCGCATACGGCACGGTTCCGTCGCGCCCGGCCATGGCGTCGAGCGCCAGCGCCGCATCGGTCACGTTGCGCGCCATCGGTCCCTCGACCGCCATCAGCCCGTAGGGATAGCTGTCGGGCCCCGAGGGCACGCGGCCGGGGCTGGGCCGCAACCCGACGACGCCGCAGAAGCTGGCCGGGATGCGCAGCGAGCCGCCGAGGTCGGAGCCATGGGCCAGCCAGGCGCAGCCGCTGGCCAGCGCGGCCGCCGCACCGCCCGACGAGCCGCCGGCCGAGCGCTCCGGGTTCCACGGGTTGGCGGTGGTGCCGAAAACCTCGTTGAAGGTGTGGCCGCCGGCGCCGAACTCCGGCGTGTTCGATTTCGCATAGACGATGCCGCCGCGCGCTTCGAGCCGCGTAACGATGCTCTCCGACTCTTCCGGGACGAAATCGGCGAAGATCGGCGAACCGAACGTGGTGCGCACGCCGGCGACCGGCACCAGGTCCTTGATCGGGATCGGCAGACCGGCCAGCGGCCCGCGGTCGCCCGGCGCCCTCTGCATGAGCCGCCGCGCATGGTCGCGGGCACGCTCGAGGCACAGCGTCGGCAGCGCGTTGATCGTGGGATCGACGGCGGCGATGCGCGCCTCCAGCGCATCGATCAGATCCAGCGGCGACACCTCGCCGTGCCGCAGGAGGTCGACGATCTCGACGGCGCTCCTGTTGATCAGCGATGCATCCGCGGCCATGCCCTTTACCCCCGATATCGGATTGTCGGTCGGCGCATGATTGCCGTAAACCCGGGGGCCCGCAAGCCGCGGGCCTTGCCCGTCGGCAGGACGGCCCCTAATCTTTCCGGTCATGGCGGACTGGAGAACATCGCACGTCGCGGCGGCCCCGCCGGCGCCGGAGGCGCTGGAGCGGATCAAGGCGATCGTCGGGCGCAAGGGCTGGAGCGACGATCCGGCGGTGCTGGAGCCGCTGCTGCTCGACCGGCGCGGGCTGTTCGTCGGCAAGACGGCGCTGCTGGTCCGGCCGGCTTCGACCCAGGAGGTCTGCGGGGTGGTCCGGGTCTGCGCCGAGCACCGCATCGCGATCGTGCCGCAGGGCGGCAATACCGGGCTGGTCGCGGGCGGCGTGCCGCACGAACACGGCGCCGAGATTTTGGTCAACCTCTCGCGCATGAACCGGGTCCGTAAAGTCGACACGGCAGACTACACGATGACGGTGGAGGCCGGCTGCGTGCTGGCCGACATCCAGGCGGAGGCCGAGAAGGTCGACCGGCTGTTCCCGCTCAGCCTCGGCGCCGAAGGCTCGTGCCAGATCGGCGGAAATATTTCCACCAACGCAGGGGGCGTCGCGGTTCTCCACTACGGCAACATGCGCGAGCTGGTGCTGGGGCTCGAGGTGGTGCTAGCGGACGGCCAGGTGTGGGACGGGCTGCGCGGCCTGCGCAAGGACAACACGGGCTACGACCTCAAGCAGCTGTTCATCGGCGGCGAAGGCACGCTGGGGATCATCACCGCCGCGGTGCTCAAGCTGTTTCCGCTGCCCAAGGATCTGCAGACGGCGATCGTCGCGCTGAGCGATCTCGACGCCGCCATTCCCCTCTTGGCAGCGGCGCGCACCGCCAGCGGTGACGCCGTAACCTCGCTGGAACTGATGCCGCGCCAGGCCCTGGAATTCGCCATCAAGCACATCCACGGCGTGGCCGACCCGATGGCGGCGCCGCACGACTACTATGTGCTCGTCGAGTTCTCCGGCGCGCGTCCCGATGGCGGTATGGCGGCGAACATGACCGCCTTCCTCGAGGATGCATTCGAGAAGGGCATGATCGACGATGCGGTCGTCGCCCAGTCGGAGGCGCAGCGCGCCGCCTTCTGGCGCATCCGCGAGGCGATCGTCGAGGCCCAGCTCCACGAGGGCGGCAGCATCAAGCACGACGTCTCGGTGCCGGCCGACCGGTCGCCCGAATTCATCCGCCGCGCCGTGGCCGCCGTGAAGGCGGCGATGCCGGGCATCCGGCCGCTGCCCTTCGGCCATATCGGCGACGGCAACATCCACCTCAACCTCAGCCAGCCGGAAGGCATGGACCGCGATGCGTACATCGCCGAGTGGCCGCGGATGAACCGCATCGTCCACGACATCGTGGCCGACCTCGGCGGCTCGATCAGCGCCGAACACGGGATCGGCCGGCTGAAGCGCGAGGAAATCACCCGTTACAAGAGCGCGCTTGAGATCGACCTGATGCGCCGCGTCAAGGCGGCGCTGGATCCGAACGGCATCATGAACCCCGGCAAGGTCGTGTAATTGGCGCGTATCGCTACCCGGTGTGGCGGCGCCGGCGCGGCGCCGTGGTATCGGCGGCCGTATCGACGTCGGCTTGCACCTCGTCGTGGCCGAGCCGGGCCGGGAGCCGGACCGTGAACGTGCTGCCGCGGCCGGGCTCACTGTCGACGGAGATGGAGCCGCCCATCATCGCGCAGTAATGACGGCAGATCGGCAGCCCGAGACCGGTGCCGGCGTGCGGCGCGTCGCGCGCCGAATCCGTTTGCTCGAAGGCGGTGAACGCGGCCTCGATCTGCTCGGGGGCGATGCCGGCGCCGGTGTCGGCCACGACGAAGACCATATTCCCGCCTCGGTGCGGCCCGCGCTCGTCGTCCTCGTGATACACGCGCACTTTGATCGTCCCGTTCTCGGTGAATTTGGCCGCGTTGGACAGCAGGTTGTAGAGAACCTGCCGCAGCTTCCGCGGATCCGATCGCATGCGGCCGGCTTCGGCATGGCAATCGACCGACAGGCGGTTGCCGTTGCTGTCGATCAACGGATTGACGGTCGAGACGACCTCGTCGACGACCGGCTCGATCTCGAAGTCCTCGATCGCAAGTTCCGCCTTGCCTGCTTCGATCTTGGAAAGGTCGAGGACATCGTTGACCAGCGACAACAGGTGGCGACCGGCCGTGTTGATGCGGTCCAGGTCCTCTTGCGTCGCCATGTCGCCTCTCTCGCTGGCGTCTTCGCTCAACAGCTCGCTGTAGCCGATAATCGCGTTCAGTGGCGTCCGCAGTTCGTGGCTCATATTTGCCAGGAACTGTGATTTCGCACGGTTTGCGGTCTCTGCCGCCAGAGTCGCGGCGCGCAGATTCTCCTCGATCCTGTTGCGATCGGTGACATCGAGCATGGCCCCGCTCATCAGCGCCGGCGATCCGTCCTCGTCCAGTGTCAGCTCCAGCTGCTGCTGCAGCACGCGGGTCTCGCCGTCGCGCAGGACAATCCGATGCTCGAATTTCTCGGGCCGCCTTGCGTCGATCGCCGTCCGCAGGATCCGTCCGACGTGTTCGCGGTCCGCCGCATGCACGACGGCGAGAAGATCCTCCAGTTCAATGTCTTCGAGATCCTTCTCCAGTCCGAGAATCCGCCGGGCTTCCTCCGATACAGCGAACTCGTTGGTCGCAAGGTCCCAGTCCCAGCTGCCGAGCCGCGCGATATGCTGCGCGCGGGCCAGAGCATTCTGTTTCTGCTGCAACACCCTGTTGAGCTGCTCCGATTTTCGCCACAGCTCTTCCGAGCGGGTCTTTTCGGACGACAGGAGCTTCGTCTGCAGGAATTTCGTCCGAATGAAGAATTCCTGCAGGTAGTTCGTCATCGCGCCGACCAGCACGGACATCGTCAGGAAGAAGTTGTTGCTGGCATACACGTCGAGAGGGATCGGATTCACCACCAGCGCCGAAAGCTGATAGAGCCCGACAAGCAGGATCGATACGCCCAACGAATAGGTGTGATGCAGCCGGATGATGCTGGACGCGTAGATCACCACCATGATGAGGCCGGCATAGTACCAATAGCTGGCCGGCGGCGACGCCACCGCAGTCATCGCAATGATACCGAAGCCGGATATGAACACCGCGAACCCGAGCAGGAACTGGGAAAACCGTACGAAAATGTTGGTATAGGTCGAAATGACGATGGCGCCCATGACCGGGACGACGAGCCCGAACCGGATCAGCCAGAGCCGTTCCGTCGCGTCGCCGCCGACATAGGCGTCGAGGACGCCGAAGATGGAGTACAGGACGGCGCCGCAGAACAGCCCCAGGCGAATCACCCAGAGCGACGCGATGAGGTGCAGCCGCAGGAACCGGCGCTCGACGTGTTTGTCGGCGAAGCGCAGGCTGACCAGATTCAGCGGCACCGAATCCGGAGCGGCATTCATATATGCGACCACGGCGCGTCGTGACCTTTCCAGGAAGGTGGTCTGACCATCATCGATTGTCGCGGGAATTCGTTAATTTTTCCCCTATTGCGGTACCATCTGGCCTTCCGGGCTGCCCGAAATGCCGGCGTCGGCAGGACGTGCCGGACCGAGCGGCGCAAAACCGGGCGTTGGTGCAATCGACCCGGAAAATGCCCTGCGCGGAACGCGCCGGAGCACAGGCGATCGGATCGCTGGCGGCGTGATACGGTCAAGCGGAATCGCGGGCTAGCTGGCTATCCTGGCGCGCACAGGTTGCTCCGGCTCGACCGGGCCGATTTCGGCCGGCAGCTGCACGGTGAAGGTGCTGCCGACGCCGACTTCGCTCTCCAGCGAAATCGTCCCGCCCATCAGGGCACAATAATGCCGACAAATGGGCAGGCCGAGACCGGTGCCGCCGAGGCTCGCCTCGCTCGACGAATCGGTCTGCTCGAAGGGCGTGAAGGCCGCATCGATCTGGTCGGATGCAATGCCCCGCCCGGTATCCGCCACCGTGAACACGAACCGCTTCATCCTGCCGCTTGCCGGATCACCTTCCTTGTGCGTAACGGCGATGCGGATTTCGCCCCCGGACGTGAACTTCGCCGAGTTGGACAGGAGATTGAACAGCACCTGTCGCAGTTTGGTCGCATCCGACTGCATCGTTCCGATATCTTCCGGGCACTGGTTTACGATACGGTTGTCATTCGCATCGATCAGGGGCTGCACCGTATCGACCACCTCTTTCACCAGCGCGGCGACATCGAACCGGTTCACCGTCAGCTCGGTCTTTCCGGCCTCGATTTTCGAAAGGTCGAGCACCTCGTTGACCAGGGAGAGCAGGTGCCGGCCCGCCTTGCTGATGCGGTCGAGATCCGGCACCGTGTCGGTTTCGCCCTTGTCCTCAGCCTCTTCGCGAAGAAGCTCGCTGTATCCGATGATGGCATTCAGCGGTGTCCGCAATTCATGGCTCATGTTCGCCAGGAACTGGGATTTTGCCCGGCTCGCCGCCGCTGCCGCGTAGGTCACCGAGCGTAACTCCTCCTCCATCAGGTGGCGGTCGGTAATGTCGTGCGTCGCGCCGATCATCTTGATCGGCCTGCCGTCCAGCCCGAAGATCGGTTCACCCCGTTCCAGGAGGACGCACTCCGCGCCATCGGCGCGAATTAACCGATGCTCGATTTCGAGAGGGACGCCCTGATCGACCGACGCCCGGATCGACTCGGAAACGAGGTCCCGGTCTTCCGGATGCACGGCATCCAGGAACTGGGCGACGTTGATTTGCCGCGCGCCGCGGTTGTTGCCGAAGATGCGGCAGGCCTCCTCGGAACCACGGATTTCATCCTTCCCGATGTCCCACTCCCAGCTGCCGACACTGGCGATCCGCTGCGCCTGTGCAAGCGTGTACTCCTTTTGCCCCAGCTCGGCGTTGAGCCGCTCGGCGCGCTCCTTCGCCTCGGTCAGGTCGGTGACCAGGCTGGCGTTCGAGTGCGCAAGCTGCAGCGAGCGGATGAGCAGCACGTGCTGCCGGCGGCTGAGAATCAGGCCGAATACCAGCAGCACGCCGCACAGAACGGAAATAATTGTCCCCGATTCGCCGCCCAGCACGGCGGCGTAGAGGGTGATCGGGCACAGGCTCAGAACGATGAAGATCACGCAGGCGCGATAGCTCGCGGCGAGCACCGTGGTGCTGCCGGCGGCGATCGCGGCCAGCAGGAACGCGGTCAGAAACTGCTGTGAGACCGATTCGGTGGGCAGGAACAGGACACCTGCCATGCCCCAACCCGCCCCGATCGCGGCCACCGTGACGAGATACAGGAGATTCCATCCGGCCGGCCGATGGATCTGCGCCGTGCCGGCCGTCCTGAACCGCCATGTCAGCGCCAGCCACGTGCTCAGGACGATCGCCATGTACGCCATCCAGCCGTTGAGTGCCGGCTCGTGGTCGCTGCCGCCCTGCCCGAAAATCAGCAGTGCGGCCGCCGAGAGCGTGGCGAGCGTCGCGTACAGCACGCCTGAGTAGACCAGACGGATCTGCTCTACAAAGAGCTTATCGGATTCGCGCGTGTCCATCCGTGTTCATTCGGGCGCCAAACCGCACGGGCCTCCAAAGATTGCCAACACCAGTCCACGCGTCGCCCCGACGGACGCGCGGAACTGCACCCGGGTATGTTATCCTGAAGGCGTCAATTTCACGTTAACGGCGCGGGAGCGCGCAAGCGACGATGCTATCGAACGTTGTACTTAGCCAATGCTGCCTTTGCTGCGCCGCCCGACAACTTTGCGGTGCCGTGCCGCGGTCGCCGGAGCCAGCCATGTGCCGGCTCGGCAAACGTGGCGCCGCGCATTAGACCGTGGGCACCATGCGGATGGGGCGCTATTCGGCGGTCATGACATCGACGGGCCGCTGGTCCGGCGCCTCGGCCGGCAATCGCACGGTGAACACCGAACCCTTCCCTTCGACGCTCTCCACAGAGATCACGCCGCCCATCATGTCGCAGTAGTGCCGGCAGATCGCCAGGCCCAGCCCCGTGCCGTCATAACGGGAGCTGCGGCGCGCCTCGCTGCGCTCGAACGCAAGGAAGACCGAATTCTGGTCCTCCGGTGCGATGCCGATGCCGGTATCGGAGACGACGAAGCGGACCCACTCCGCACCACCCGCCGCGGCATCATCGGCGAAGCGGGAAACCTGCAGTCGAATCTCCCCCTTGTCGGTGAACTTGGCGGCGTTGGACAAGAGATTGAACAGGATCTGACGAAGCTTTGTCACGTCAGTGCGCATTTCGCCGACATCGGCAGGGCAATCGAGTTCGAACCGGTTGTTGTTCACCGCAATCAGCGGCTGAACCGTTGCGACCACCTCGTCAATGAACGGCGAGAGTTCGACGCTCTCAACGACCACTTCGGCGCGGCCGGCCTCGATGCGCGACAGATCGAGCACATCGTTGATGAGCTCCAGCAGATGGCGCCCCGCGACATTGATCTTCTCGAGATCGGGAATGAACGTGGTCTCACCGCGCTCGAGCGCATCCTCCTTGAGGATTTCGCTGTAGCCTATGATCGCATTCAGCGGCGTCCGCAGCTCGTGGCTCATATTCGCCAGGAACTGCGATTTCGCTTCGCTTGCTGCCTCTGCCTCGTGCATTGCCCCGCGCAACCTCTCCTGGGCACGGTAGCGGTCGGTGATATCGAGGTTGATTCCTGTGACCAGCGTTGCCCGGCCGGTCTCGTCGCACGTCACGTCGGCCTGCTCGAAGATCACACGTTCGCTGCCGTCCGGCTTGAGGATCCGGTAGTCGCAGCTATAGGCGGCGCCCTCGGCAAGGGCGCGCCTTTTCACATCCTCGATCCGCCTGCGATCATCCGGGTGGACGGCCCTGAGAACAGCCTCCAGGCTGGATGGCGGCGCATCGTCGTGGCGCCCGAACAATCGGTTATTCTCAGGCGAGGACGTGATCTGACCGGTTTCACGATCCCATTCCCAGCTGCCCATCTGCGCGATCCGCTGGGCGCGCGCGAGCGTATGTTCACGCCGGCGCAGCCTGGCTTCGACCTCCTCTCGTTCGGCGATTTCACGACGAAGATCCTGCACCAGGTTGCGGTTCTCCTTTGCAACCCACAACGAGTCGACGATATTCGCCTCCTGGCGCCGGCCCATCGCCAACAGGAAGACCAGCAGCAGCATGCCCATCGTGGCGACGGAGAGATCCAGTTCGGTGCCCTGGACGGCGAAATATACGATCGCCGGCAGCAGCACCGGTATGGCGAATACGACGTATGCGTAAAAGATCCGCGACAGGCTCGGCATGCCGCCCGCCGCCATGCCGCCGAGGACGAACGCGATCAAGACCTGGTAGATCGGTGGCGCCAGGACCATCATCACGACGCCGCCAATACCCCATCCCAGGCCGGTCAGAGCCAGGACGACCATCAGGCGACGCACCCAAACCGGCGCATTGTCCTCCGTTACGGTCACGCGGCGGTACCAGAGGTAGAGCGCGATCCGCAGTGCAACGACAGTTGCGATGAACGCGAACCAGACGACGGGCACGTGAAGCGGCAATACATCGCGATGCACCAGCGCGACGATCCCCGCATTGACCACGTTGACCGGCAGGGTTGCCCAGGAATCGCTGAAGATCAGTTGAACGCGCTCGGCAACGAATGCGCGATTGCCGTCTGCCATTACCATGGACCCGTCAACCGAACGCGGGCGCCGAATCGATTTCGGCCGGTGTCACCACTGTCGGAAGCCGGAGCGTGAAGGTACTCCCCTTGCCCGGTTGGCTCTTCACCGATATCGCGCCACCCATGATTTCACAGTAATGCTTTGTAATCGCCAGCCCCAGGCCGGTCCCGCCATGTCGCCGCGTCGTCGACGGGTCGAGCTGGGCAAACGCCTCGAACGCGTACGCGACCCGATCCTGCGGCATGCCGATTCCCGTGTCGGAAACGGCGATCACGATCCAGCCGTCATGTGCCGGCAAATTGCGTTCCGCGACCCTTTGCACCGTCACCCGGACCTCGCCGTTTTCCGTGAATTTGCCGGCATTCGATAACAGGTTATAGAGCATTTGCCGAACTCGTACAGCATCCGCAGCCATGCGGCCGAGCGGCGCCTCGCAATGCAGCGAGAGCCGGTTGTTGTTCGCCTCGACGAGCTCACGCACGGTTGCCACGGCGTCTTCGACCATTTCCTGGACGTCGAACGACTCGATGTACAGCTCGGTCTTGCCGGCCTCGATCTTCGACAGGTCGAGGACCTCGTTCACCATGGCCAGCAAGTGGCGGCCCGAGGACTTGATGCGATCGAGGTCGGCCACGCTCGTCGTTTGCCCCTGCTCGATCGCGTCTTCCCGCAGAATTTCGCTGTATCCGATGATCGCGTTCAGGGGAGTCCGGAATTCGTGGCTCATATTGGCGAGAAACCGCGATTTGGCACGGCTGGCCTCCTCCGCGCGCAGTGAGGCCGCCCGCAGTTCCTCACGCGTGCGATGCTGCTCGGTGACGTCATGCGTCGTGCCCGTCATGCGGATCGGATTGCCGGCGTCGTCGAACGCCGCCTCGCCCTGCTGGTGCACAACGCGGGCGCTTCCATCGGCGGCGATAACGCGATGCTCGACGCTGTAGACTTCGCTGTTGTCGAGGGATCGCCGCACGGCTCGCATGACCGCATCGCGGTCCTCGGGGTGCACCATTTCCATGAACCGATCGAACGTGATGCTCTCGACGCTGCGGTCGATCGCGAAGATGCGGTACGCCTCTTCCGAGCCGCGAATCTTGTTTGTACGGAGATCCCACTCCCAGCTCGCAAGTCCGGCTATGCGCTGCGCATTGGCGAGGCTGGCCTCGCGCTCACGCAGATCCGCGGCGATGCTTTCGCGCTCGGCCACCTGCCGGCGCAGCTCGGCATTCAGCTGTTCCGCCACTTCCTTTTGTTGTGTGAGGTCCACGACGAGGCTTTCCTTTTCGATCGCCAGCCGCTGCGTTCGTTCCAGATCATCGCCCTGCGACAGGCCGACCTTGAGCAGGTAAGCGAGGAACAGCGCATACATCGCCGCCATGCCATAGCCGGTCTCGCCGCCCATGAGCAGGAACTGGACGGCAACCGGAACCAGGGTCGGCACGACATAGGCGACATAGGCTGCGAAAACCGGCGACAGGCTGGTGACGGCGCCCGCGGCCACGCCGCCGAGGACGAATGCGGTAACGATCTGGTGGGTGGGGGGCGCGTCGGGGAGCAGGAAGATTCCGGCCAGGCCCCATGAAATCCCTGTCCACGCCGTGGCCATCACGTATCGTCTGGCCCATAACGGCATCGCACTGTCGTCCGGGTCGGCGGCCGTAAAACGTCGCGTCAGGACGATCCGCCAGATCATGCTGAGGAGGAGAAATCCGAGCCAGCCAAGCAGGATTTCGGGCGCAACCACTTGCCGGTGTACGACGGCGAGAATGGCGGCATTCGCAAGGTTGCCGACGACCAACATGCTGAGCCCGGAATACAGAAGGCGTACCCGCGCCGCGTGGACCCGGCGTGCGATCTCTCCCGGCCGGGTGACCGGAAGACCTGTCGACTCCGGTGGTCGGGCCACCTGCGCCCGTTTGGCTGGTTCGGCTTGGCCCTCCATGCCCGGTTCGCATCCTCAATTTGGTGTCAGGGGTTACGATAAATGACCGCAGGGTCGTAGTCACGTCCTGGCTTGCAGCCGGCACGACGGCCCGCAGAGCGCCCGGCCCGGCGACAGGGCTTGCGCTTGCAGCCGCGGTCCGCAATAACCGTACCTTTCACGGGAGAACACGGCATGTCATCGTACGAGGCCCCGCTCGGGGATATGCGATTCCTGTTGCAGGAGATGGGCGCCCTCGAGACGGTAAACCGGCTCGCGGGGCTGGAGGAGGCAACGCCCGACCTGGTCGGCGCGATCCTGGAAGAGGCGGACAAGCTGGCGCGCGAACGGCTGGCGCCGTTCAATCACACGGCCGATCGGTCCGGCGGGGCACGGTACGAGAACGGTGTGGTGCATACGCCTGAGGGCTGGACGGAGGCGTACGACGCCTTCGTCGAGGGCGGCTGGAATGCGGTGCCGTTCGCGCCGGAGCATGGCGGCCAGGGATTGCCGTGGCTGGTGGCCATCGCGCTGCAGGAGATCTGGCAGTCCGCGAACATGTCGTGGGCGCTGTGCCCGCTGCTGACGCAGAGCGCCGTCGAACTGCTGACCGCGCACGGATCGGACGAACAACAGGCAACATGGCTGCCGAAGCTGGTGTCCGGCGAGTGGACCGGCACGATGAATCTGACGGAGCCGGGCGCCGG
Organism: Alphaproteobacteria bacterium; assembly: GCA_041602815.1. Taxonomy (GTDB): domain Bacteria; phylum Pseudomonadota; class Alphaproteobacteria; order UBA8366; family JADFVY01. Next base: position 31,103 of record JBFIFO010000009.1, read on the forward strand.
GTCCGATGTCGGTGCGCTGAAATGCAAGGCGGAGCCGGCGGGCGAACATTACCTGATCCGCGGCCAGAAGATTTTCATCACCTATGGCGAGCATGACCTTGCCGAGAACATCGTGCACATGGTGCTGGCGCGAACGCCCGCCGCGCCCGAAGGGACCAAGGGCATATCGCTGTTCATCGTGCCCAAGTTCCTGATCAGTGCGGATGGCTCGCGGGGCAGCCGCAACGATCTGCGATGCGTGTCGCTCGAGGACAAGCTCGGCATCCATGGCAGTCCGACCTGCGTGATGGCGTATGGCGACAACGAGGGCGCGGTCGGATACCTCGTGGGGGAGGAAAATCGCGGCATGGAGTACATGTTCACGATGATGAACAACGCCCGGCTCAGCGTCGGCCTGCAGGGCGTGGCGATTGCCGAGCGGGCCTATCAACAGGCCCGTGCCTATGCCCGCGAACGCGTACAGGGTCGTCCGCCGGGCGGCGGCAGCGGCACCATCATCGGCCATCCGGACGTGCGGCGCATGCTGCTGACCATGCGCGCCCAGACCGAAGCCATGCGAGCCCTTACATACGATCTGGCCGCGATGCTCGATATCGCAAAACGCCACGAGGAAGAGGCGTGGCGCACCAACGCGGAGCGACGGGTCGGCCTGCTCACGCCGGTCGTCAAGGCCTGGTGCACGGATGTCGGCGTCGAGGTCGCGTCGATCGGCGTGCAGGTCCACGGCGGCATGGGTTACATCGAGGAAACCGGTGCAGCGCAGCATTATCGTGATGCCCGGATCGCGCCGATCTACGAGGGCACCAACGGCATCCAGGCGATCGATCTGGTGACCCGCAAGCTCCTGCGCGACGACGGCGCGGCGGCACTCGAATACGTCGAAGAACTGCACGCGCTGATCAACGGATTGAATCCGCGGTCCGAAGACGAGATCGCCGTGATCCGGCACCATTTTGCGGCTGCCGTCGACGCGCTGGACAATGCGACCCAGTGGCTGCTCGACGCCGGGCCGAAAAACCCGGTCGATGCGCTGTCGGCCGCCACGCCTTACCTGCAGCTGTTCGGAATCGTCGCCGGCGGCGCGATGATGGCTCGTGCCGCGTTGCGTTGCACGGAAATCCTGGACGGCGGTGGCGACGCTGACCGCCTTGCCGACAAGATCACGGTGGCACGGTTCTATGCGGAACAGATCCTGCCGCGCGCGGCCGGACTCGCGACCACCATCACCACGGGCGGCGGGACCGTCATGGCCCTGCCGGAGGAGCGGTTCTGAATATCGGGGAAAACCGGCGCGGCGGCCCTTGGATGGCCGCCGAACTCAGGCGGCGGCCGCGGTCCCGGCCGCGCCGTAATGCAGTTCGCAGCTCTTCGCGAACTCCTTGCGGTCCATTCCAAATGCGCGCGCATACGCGGCATACACGAATGCCGGCGGGCGAATCTCACCCCTCTCAACCCACTCGATGATGGCCGGATCGGGAATCCCTGCCTGTTCGGCCAGTTCCGCCTGGGTGAGCTGCCAATAACAACGCAGGTCGCGCAGCCATCTGCCGGCTGCGCTATAATCCGCGGGGGTTCCGGGCTCCCCCGGAGCCCTATCTCTGGATGACATGTCCAGTCCTCTGTAATACCTACACATCGGGCTTGCTGCAATGCACAAATCTACCAGGAATTTTGCTGCATTGCAACAATCTCGACCCGGGATTCGGACGGGGCCGCCGCGTCGGGCCGCCCCATGACCACCGAAATCCGGGCATCTCTGAGTAAAATAAAAGATAAAGTTTAACAAAAATTTAATTACAAAGATTCATTTTTTGCCGTTTACAGGACTCGTTCGACTAGTCGAAAAGCCCGTCCAATATTTTTTGAATCACATTCTTGCCGTGACGTTGTCGATCATGAAATAACGTTTGCGGCGGCAACCGCGCGTGCCGGATATTCCGGACTCAGGTATTTCCTCTTGATGTATGGAAGGCTGCCGCGGGCGGCGCTGGCGGCAGGTGCCGGCTCAGGCGCCCGAATCGGGCCGGTAACGCCTGATGCCACCGCCATCACCCAATCTTTCCAGCATTTGCCGTACTGTTTCACCGGACGCCGGATGTGTGACCTCCGGGACGATATCGGCCAGTGGCTTCAGCACGAAGGCCCGTTCGGCAAGGCGCGGATGGGGGATGACCAGTCCCGGCGCTTCGACAACCCGGCTGCCGAAAAAAATGATGTCGATGTCGATGAGGCGCGGGCCGTAGCGGCGGCCGGGCGTGCGTCCGAGATCGCGCTCGATTCGCTTCAGCTGCCGCAGCAGCTCCTCGGCCTCCAGCGCGGTGTCGCCGGCAAGCGCCATGTTGAGGAAGGCCGGCTGGTCGGTGACGTAGGCCGGTTCGGTTTCGTAGACCGGCGACCGACAGGTCACGCGTACGGCCGGCGGCAGGGCGGCGATCGCAGCCTCGAGATTGGCGGCGCGGTCGCCGAGATTGCTGCCAAGCGCGAGACAGACGACGGTCACGGCGTCCTGTCGTCGGGCTGCGCCCGGAGCAGGGCGTCGGTCATGCGCGCCACCCGGACCATGGCCCGCACGTCGTGCACACGCACGATGTCGGCGCCGCGCACGATCGACAGGGCCACCGCCGCCGCGGTGCCCTCGACTCGTTCTTCGACCGGCAGGTCGAGGACGCGCCCGATAAAGCTCTTTCGGCTGGGTCCGGAGAGAACGGGATATCCGAGCGCCTTGAACCGGTCGATGCGGTTGATCAGCGTCATGTTCTGGGCCACGGTCTTGCCGAACCCGATGCCGGGGTCGAGAATGATCTGGTCCCGGGGTATGCCGGCGGCGAGCGCGCCTTGCGCCAGGACGCGCAGCTCCGAGGCAACGTCTTCAAGGAAATCATCGTATTCGGCGCCAAGGTAGCTGCCGCCGAGGCGGTCCACGACGACATCGCTGGGACGGCTCCGATTGTGCATCAGAATCACCGGGGCATTGCGGGCGGCAGCAAGCGGCCCGAGCTCCGGGTCGGCGCGCAGCCCCCAGACGTCATTGACGATGTGGGCGCCGCTATCGAGCGCCGCGGCGGCCACCGGGGCCTTGAAGGTGTCGACGGAAACAATGGCCTGCGGCAGCTCCCGGGTGATGGCCTCGATCACCGGCAGGACGCGGCGTTTCTCTTCCTCCGCACTGAGCGGAGTGGCACCGGGGCGCGTGCTCTCGCCGCCGACATCCAGGATATCGGCCCCGGCCTCGGCGAAATCTGCCGCCTGCGCGAGAGCCCGGTCGACGGCCCCCGGATCGTCGCCATGCAGCCCGTCGCCGGAAAACGAATCCGGCGTGACGTTCAGGATGCCCATAACATAGGTCCGGGCGCCCCAGTCGAAGCGGTCGGCGAGTCGCATGCAACGGTTCTCCTGCGGGCCATGGCCGACGCCTTATCCCTCACCGGCACCCCATAGGCAAGTCCTGACGCGAGTCGTCACCCCGTCGGCAGCCGGTAGCCGCGGAACCGCTCCCGCAGTTGGCGCTTGGAGACCTTGCCCGTGGCGGTCATCGGCATGGCTTCGATGCAAACCACGTCGTCCGGCAGCCACCAGGGCGCGACCCGATCCTTGAGATACTCGAGGATTTCCGCCTTCGAGGGCGTCTGCCCCTCCTGCGGGACGATGACGAGCAGCGGCCGCTCGCCCCATTTGGGGTGCGCCACTGCGATGGCCGCCGCCGTCGCGACGCCGGGATGGCCGAGGACTTCGTTCTCAAGGTCGATCGAGCTGATCCACTCGCCGCCGGACTTGATCAGGTCCTTGGCCCGGTCTGTCAGCTGCAGGCAGCCTTGCGCATCGATCGTGCCGATATCCCCGGTGCGAAACCAGCCCTCGTCGTCGAAGGCGGCCGCGCTCGCGGCCTCGTCGCGGAAATACCCGGAGATAACGGTATTACCGCGCAGCAGGACCTCGCCGCTGGTCTTGCCGTCGTGCGGCACCGACTTGCCATCCTCGCCCACCAGCCGGAATTCGACGCCGAACAACGGCCGCCCCTGCTTGAGCTTGTATCTCTGCGCCATCCCCTCCTCGCCGCAGGCGCGGGCAATGGACGACAGGTTGGTCGTCGCGACGGGGCTGGTCTCGGTCAGGCCCCAGCCGTGCATGAATTCGACGCCGTGGCTCTCGATCTCCTCGATCAGGGCAAGCGACGCGGCGGCGCCGCCGCTGACCAGACCGCGCAAATGCGTCAGGCGACCGCCGCTCCGGCGCAGGTGTTCCATCAGCCCGTACCACAGGGTCGGCACGCCGGCCGCCAGAGTCACCCGTTCGGCCTCCATCAGCTCGTGCAGGCTGGCGCCGTCGAGACGCGGCCCGGGCAGGACCAGGGCGGCCCCGACGAGCGGGCAGGCATAGGGATAGCCCCAGGCGCAGACATGGAACATCGGCACCACGGGCATGAAGACATCGGTGCTGTCGAGCGCGGTGTCATGCCCGATGATGGCACCCAGCGCATGCAAGACAGTGGAGCGGTGGCTGTACAGCGCACCCTTTGGGTTCCCCGTCGTGCCCGAGGTGTAGCACAGCGCCGCGGCGGTCCGCTCGTCGAACTCCGGCCAGTCGATCGCATCCGGCGCATCGTCCAGTAGCGTCTCGTAGCACAACTGCGATCCGAGTTTGCTCGCCGGTATGTCCGCCGGCGCGGCAAGCACGACGACGGCCTCGACGGTGTGCAGCTCGGCCATAAGGTCCTCGAGCAGCGGCACGAGCTCGGGGTCGGTGAAGACGAAGCGATCCTCGGCGTGGTTGAAGATATGAACCAGCTGGTCCCGGAACAGCCGCGGGTTCACGGTGTGGCAGACCGCGCCGATGCCGGAAATCGCGTAGTACAGCTCGAAATGCCGGTGGCCGTTCCAGGCGAGCGTAGCGACCCGGTCTCCCTTGCGCACGCCCAGCGACGTGAGGGCGTTTGCCAGCCTTGCGATGCGTGGCGCGGCGTCACCGTAGGTATAGCGATGGATCCGTCCCCGTGCGTCGCGCGAAACGACGGGCACGTGGGCGTGGACTGCGGCCGCGTAGTCGATGATCGAAGAGATCAGCAGCGGTCGCTCCATCATGCCGCCCAGGAGCGATGGAGGATCGGCCGGCATGACGCCTATTCCGCCGCCGCCGCCGCCACTGCGACGTCCACGCGATCGGCCAGGATGGCACCGCGTGAGGCCATGAAGTACAGGCCGAGATGGTGTGTCGGCTGCTGCGGGTGCGCCGCGGTCTCCGGCAGGCCAAGCTTCGCTGCCACCTCGCGCGGCAGGTCGTAGGTGGCGCACCCTTGCGCGTAGACGACGATGTCTTCCAGGGTCGTGGTCATGCCGTGGTTGCGTGCCGACAGCATGGTGAGCACGAAGTCCATCACGCAGATGTCGGTGCAGATGCCGACGACGAGCAGGCGCCGCAACCGGTTCCCGTTGATCCATTCGGTGACCCGGTTGCCGCCGTCCGGCCCGATGGCGCCGACGAAGCCGTTGATGCAGTCCTTGCGCACCAGCGTGGCGGCGTCCTCGTCCTCCAGCCATTTGAGCGCCGGCACCAGCTCCTCCTCGCCGGTCCCCTTCTCGCAGTGCGGCGGGTAGGGCGGCTCGGGCCTGCCGGGCTCGTGGGTGTCGAGGAAGGCGAGGATCGGCCAGCCCTGGGCGCGGAACGCGCGCGCCAGCCGATCGGTCTCCGCGATCATGGTCGTGACCTGCGGATTCTCCGTCGGCGGCGCGAGATTGCCGCAGCCGACCGACGCGAACCCGTTGACCTCGTCGACGATCACCAGGCCCGTGCCGGCCTCGCGCACCGCCAGCGCAGCGAGACCGATCGGCATCAGCTCGTTCAGCATTGCGACCAGATCAGTGGTCGTGGCAGCGTTCGTCACTTTGGCCTCCATGGTTAATTTTATCTAAAATTTTAAACGACTTGTTGCGGTAACGGTTTGTTAACCATTATCCCCAATGCCGGTTCTGGTATACTGTCCTGACAACGCAGGGTGGCACGACGCGACAGGATCGGGGGAGCACATGATCCGGACAATAACACAAAGCAGGGTCGTCGAGATCATGGCGGCCGGATTCATGGCGCTGATTCTCGCCGCCTACGCCGCCTCGTCGGCGCACGCCACGCCCCGTGAAGCGGAAGCCGAAACCTTCATCCGGGACCTCGCCCGCAGCGGCCTCGACATGCTTCACGCCAAGGACTACACAGACGGGCAGCGCGACGTGGAGTTCCGCCGGCTCGTCCGCATGGGGTTCGCGCTCGAGGCGATCGGCCAGTTCGTCGCCGGCCGCCACTGGCGTACGATGAGCGATGAGCAGCGCGCCGAGTTCCATGAACTGTTCGCCGAATGGCTGTTGACGAGTTATGGCCGGCGCCTCGGTGGCTACGGCGGCCAGAGCCTCGAGATCTTCAACAGCATCGAGCTGAAGAACAACGCGGGCGACATCGTCGTCCGCACCCGCATCGTTCATCCCGACGGACGGCCGCCCTTCGCCGCCGACTGGCGCATCCGGCCGTTCAACGGCGAACTCAAGATCATCGACGTCATCGTCGAGGGCGTCAGCATGGCGGCCGCCCAGCGGGCGGAGTTCGACGCGGTGGTCCGCAAGGTCGGAATCGAGGGCCTCCTGGCCAACCTTCGGTCGCGACTGGCGGTGCTCGTCGCCGGCGCCGACTGACTCCCGGACGGTCGGGGCAACCCCGCCACCGACCCGCAGCCTCGCTCACAGGCGCACAGAGCCGTGCGTCGACTGGTAGACGTCCTTCGATTCGAGCCCGACCCCGTATTTGAGGACCACGCCGGCGATGATCGCAATGAGGATCGCCGCCGCAACACTCGTAAGGAACGCTTTCATCGACTTTCCCTCCTCTTGATCCGCATGGGCGTCGCGTGTCCGCCGGCCGCCGGCACGCGTCACTCCCGGCCGTCCGCGGCGGTCACGCGTTTCAGATAGGCAATCAGCTCCGCCCGGTCCGCCGGGTCGGGCATCCGCTGCAACGGCATCTTCGAGCCCGGCGTGAAGACGTCCGGCCCCTCGGCGAACAGCGTGTCGATCGCCTCTTCCGTCCAGATCAGCCGGCCGCCGGCAAGGGCGTCCGAATACGGATATCCCGCAACGCTGCCCGAAGGCCGCCCGAACAGGCCGTACAGGGTCGGCCCGGCCTTGTTGGCGCCGTCTTCCGTGGTCGCATGGCAGGCGCGGCACTTGCGGAACAGGCGCGCCCCGCGGCTGTCCTCGGCAGCGGCCCCGTCCGCCGCGGCAGCCATGTCCCCGCCACCCAGCGGGGTGCCGTATTCGACATCCCAGATGCGCACGACGTCGTCGGCGCCGGCGGACAGCAGGAGCCGCCCGTCCGGCGTGAAGGCGAGCGACCAGACCGGCCCGTAGTGCCCGGCAAGGGAATGGACCAGCTTGCCGGTCGGCAGGTGCCAGATGCGCACCGTCCGGTCGATGCCCCCCGATGCCGCAAGCTTGCCGTTGGCCGAGATTGCGACCCCGATGACAGGCCCCTCGTGGCCGTACCAGATGCCGAGCTCCGCGCCGCTTTCAAGGTCCCAGACGCGCAGCGTCTCGTCGACGCTGCCCGAGACCGCGTGGCGGCCGTCCGGCGCGAAGGCAACGCTGTTCACCGCGAAATCGTGTCCCGACATGGCCAGCAGCCTCGTGCCGTCGGACACGCGCCACAGGCGGATCGTCGAATCGTGGCCGCCGGTCAGCAGTCGCTTGCCGTCGGGCGAGAAGGCGACGGCGTTGACGTTGCTGCCGCTGTTTTCCAGAACGTGCCGCACCGTGCCGGTGGCGAGGTCCCAGATCCGCACGGTCCGGTCCCAGCCCGCCGACGCCGCGAGCGAGCCGTCTGGCGATACCGCGACCGCTGCGATCTTGCCGAGATGGCCGGTCATGCGCGTCTCGATCCGGCCCTCCGGCAGCGCCCACAGGATCAACGTGCCGTCGTCGGCGCCGGATACGGCGCGGCGCCCGTCGGGCAGGAAGGCGACCGCGTTGACGCCGCCCGCATGGCCGTCGAACCGGCCCAGGGCTTCGCCCTCTGGCACGCTCCAGTACATCACCGAATAATCGAAACTCGCGGTCAGCGCCCGCGTGCCGTCCGGTGAGACGGCGACGCCCTTGACGAAACCGCCGTGGCCGACCAGATCCGCCCGCGCCGGGGACGCCACCAGGATCAGCAGCAGTGCGGCGAGGCGCCAGATCGTCACGAGATCGCTCTCCCGCCGGGGACGCCGACGGCCGACGTCATGGCACGCTTTCCCGCCGCAGGATCGGCCCGGTATTCTCTTCCGTCTCCCGACGCGTCCCGGTTCTGTCGCGCACGCCGCTGCTCTCGTGCCGGAACTGCGGCACGAGGTTCCCGGTGCGCCGGTCGACCACCAGGGTATTGACCTGGAAGGCCTCGTTGAAGTTGCCGGCCGGGTTCATCACCCGGACCAGGAAGACCGGTACGCCGTCCTGCTCGGCGGACTCGATGCGCAGCACCTCGACGCCGTATCTCTCCTCAACCGCCGTGCGCGCGGCCGCCTCGCTCAGCAAGGCCTGCGCCGCGGCCGGCGCAGTCGCGAACAGTAGCAGGCCGGCCGCGAGAACCAGCGCGGCGAGGCGCTCGGCGTACCGGCCGGGAAGTCCGTTCCAAAGCATTGCAGGCGGCCCCTCCTCAGGCCGTCTGGGGTTCACCGCCATCCGGCCGTTCGGCCTTGCCCGCGGCCCCGCCGTCACCGTGATCCGGCGGCGGCGCCTCGCCCTTCATCTCGGCGACCCACAGGCCGTGGTGCTCGCGCGCCCAATTCTCGTCGACCATGCCGCTGCCCATGGCATCGAAGGCCCCCTCCATGCCGATCGTGCCGATGTAGATATGGGCGATCACGATCGCGATCATGACCAGCGAGACGAGCGCGTGCCAGAGCTGCGAGAGCTGCATCTCCTCGACCATCGAAAGGTCCGCCGGCAGGCCGAGGCCGAACACGTTGAGGACGGCGAAGGTGTCGGAGAACATCGCGAAGGTGAACGGGAACATCAGCGAAATGCCGGACAGGCTCATCGACAGGCCGCCGAGGATCACGACCCAGAACAGCAGCTTCTGGCCGGCGTTGAACTTCTTCGCCGGCGGGTGGACGTTCTTTTTGAACAGGCCGCCCGCGAGCGCCAGCCATTTCAGGTCGTGCTTGTTGGGGATGTTGTGCCGGACCCACAGGACGAAGGAGAGAACAAGGCCAAGCATGAAGGCAAAGGCGAGAAAATTGTGGACAATCTTGCCGTACCAGGTAACGGCGGCGAACAATTGATGCAGTCCGCCGAATTCGCCGGAGGTGATCGGCTGCCCCCCGAACAGGTAACGGCCGTACATGATGTTCAGGCCGGTGATTCCTAGAACGATGAATGTACCGGCGGTCAACCAGTGGGCGAAACGCTCGAGACCGTTGAAGCGCTCGATCAGCTGGCCGCTGGGCCCCGCGTCGATCTTGATGCGGCCGCGGATGGCGAAAAACGCGGCAACAATGACGATCGTCCCAACGAGCAACAGGATGCCGAAATACGAGAGCGGTCCGTTGCGCCAGTTGCGCCACAGCTCGCCCTCGGACTGGATCATCACCCCGGCCTTCTTGTCGGGGATCGAAACCGTGCCCTGGGCGCCGCCGCGCAGCTGGCGCCAGATCTCCGAATCGCTGGCGCTGCCGAGCGCCTCGCCGGGCACCTCGCCGGCTTCCTGGGCGACGGCCGGTCCGTCGAACCCGGGCAGGTATGCCACTGCGGCGACGGTCAACGCGAGCGCGAGAACGAGCGCGCCGGCTGTGTTCCGCAGTCGAATGATGTTCCACATGATGTCGTCTCCACAACAATCCCGTCTTGCGGTGTCAGCCCTGCTGCTGACGGGCCCGGAACCTGAGTTCCTCGACCTGCTCGTCGGTCAGCTCCTGGTCCGGCTTGCCGAGATAGGTCCCCTTCTCGAACCGCTTGATCCGCCCCTGCTCCTCGCTCCGGCATCCGGCCAGGGCAAGTCCGGCCGCCACCAGGCAACCGATCAGAAACGCCCAATGTCTCCGGTTCGTCTCATTCATGGTGCAGTACCCCTCCATGCTGAACGCGATATCGGAACCGTGGCCGGGCAACAGCCATCGATATGGAAATGGGGGGCGGCGCGACGTGGCTCCGCCCCCCAACGCATTCCAGCCGCGATGGGCCGCAGGGCCTCAGCTGCCGGACTTGAGCTGATAAGCCGTGCCCCAGCCCCAGGCGCCCGAGCCGAACCCACGGGCCACGACGCGCTCGCGGTAGATGTTCGAGACGACATCGCCGTCGCCGGCCAACAGCGCCTTGGTCGCGCACATCTCCGCGCACAGCGGGAGCTTGCCCTCGGCCAGGCGGTTGCGGCCGTATTTCTGGAACTCGGCCTTGCTCATGTCCTCTTCCGGGCCACCGTTGCAGAAGGTGCACTTGTCCATCTTGCCGCGGCTCCCGAAATTGGCAGCGCTGGGATATTGCGGCGCACCGAACGGGCAGGCGTAGAAGCAGTACCCGCAGCCGATGCACAGGTCCTTCGAATGCAGGACCACGCCTTCCTCGGTCGAGTAGATGCAGTCCACCGGGCACACCGCGATACACGGCGCATCCGAGCAGTGCATGCAGGCCACCGAGATCGAGCGCTCGCCCGGCTTGCCGTCATTGATGGTGACGACCCGCCGGCGGTTCACGCCCCACGGCACCTCGTTCTCGTTCTTACATGCGGTAACGCAGGCATTGCATTCGATGCAGCGCTCGGCGTCACAGAGGAATTTCATGCGTGCCATGGTTCAGCTCCTCACGCTTTCTCGATGTTGCACAGGGTGACCTTGGACTCCTGCATGTTGGTCACGATGTCGTAGCCGTAGGTGCCGACCGTGTTCGACGACTCGCCGAGCACGATCGGATCGGCACCCTTGGGGTATTTGGCACGCAGGTCCTTGCCCTCGAAATGGCCGCCGAAATGGAACGGCATGAAGGCGACGCCCCGGCCGACACGCGGCGTGATCATGGCCATGACCTTGACCTTCGATCCCTCCGGACTGTGCACCCAGACCATCTGGCCGTCGCGGATGCCGAGGTTGTTGGCATCGACCGGGTTGATCTCGCAGAACATGTCCTGCTGCAACTCGGCCAGCCAGCGGTTGGACCGGCTCTCGTCGCCGCCGCCCTCGTATTCGACAAGCCGGCCCGAGGTCAGGATCATCGGGAAGTCCTTGCTGTAATCGATGTCCTGGATCGATTTGTACTTGGTCGGCAGGCGATACATCTTGCGGTCTTCGAAGGTCGGGTAGTCCGCCACCAGCGACCGGTCCGGCGCATACAGCGGCTCGCGGTGCAGGGGCACCGGATCCGCGAAGGTCCAGACCACGGCACGGGCCTTGGCGTTGCCGAAGGGCGCGCAGCCGTGCTTGATGGCGACCCGCTGGATGCCGCCCGACAGGTCGGTCTTCCAGTTGGTCTTGTCGCCGGCGACCTTTTCGATCGCCGCCTTCTCGTCCGCCGTAAGGTCGCCGTCCCAGCCGAGCTTCGTGAGCACCGCCATGGTGAACTCGGGATAGCCGTCCTGGATCTCGGAATCGACCGAGTACGAGCCCTCGGCCAGGAGGTTCTGGCCGTTCCGCTCGACGCCGAAGCGCGCCCGGAACGTCAGGCCGCCCTCCGCCACCGGCTTCGACGTGTCGTACAGGATCGGCGTTCCCGGATGCTTCATCTCGGGCGTGCCCCAGCACGGCCACGGCAGGCCGTAGTAATCACCGTCGGCCGGGCCACCCACCGCCTGGAGCGTGGTCTTGTCGAAGGTGTGCTGGTTTTCCATGTGCAGTTTCAGCCGCTCCGGCGACTGGCCGGTGTAGCCGATGGTCCACATACCCCTGTTGAACTCGCGGGTCACGTCCTCGATCAGCGGCTCGTCGTTGACCACCTTGATGTTTTTGAACATCTCCTGGTGGAAGCCGAGCTTCTTCGCGAACTTGAACAGGA
>JBFIFO010000010.1:0-43020 GCA_041602815.1 Alphaproteobacteria bacterium
CGCACCCTCGATGCGCATCGTCGCCGACATCCTCGAGTACACGTCGGCCAACATGCCGAAGTTCAACAGCGTGTCGATCTCCGGCTACCACATGCAGGAGGCCGGGGCGACCCAGGTGCAGGAGCTCGCCTTCACCCTGGCGGATGGGCTGGAATACGTGCGGGCGGCGAAATCCAAGGGCCTCGACGTCGACAAGTTCGCGCCGCGGCTGTCGTTCTTCTTCGCCATCGGCATGAACTTCTTCATGGAGATCGCGAAATTGCGCGCCGCCCGCACCCTGTGGGCGACGCTGATGCAGAAGGAGTTCGCACCCAGGGACCCGCGTTCCCTGATGCTGCGCACCCACTGCCAGACCTCGGGCGTCAGCCTGACCGAGCAGGACCCGTACAACAACGTCGTGCGCACCGCGATCGAGGCGCTGGCGGCGGCGCTCGGCGGCACCCAGTCGCTGCACACCAACGCGCTCGACGAGGCGGTGGCGCTGCCGACCGAGTTCTCCGCCCGGATCGCCCGCAATACCCAGCTGATCCTGCAGGAGGAGACCGGGATCACGAAGACCGTCGACCCGCTCGCCGGCTCGTACTACGTCGAGGCGCTGACCGGCAGCCTCATAGAACACGCCGGCAAGCTGATCGGCGAGGTGGAGAAGCTCGGCGGCATGACCAAGGCGGTCTCCTCGGGCATGCCGAAGATGCGGATCGAGGAGGCCGCGGCGCGCCGTCAGGCCGCCATCGATCGCGGCGAGGAGGTGATCGTCGGCGTCAACAAGTACAGGCCGGACGCAGAAGACCACGTCGAGATCCGCGACATCGACAACACCGCCGTGCGCGAGGCGCAGATCGCCCGGCTGGAGCGGGTGCGCAGGACGCGCGATGCGAAGGCCTGCAGGGCGGCGCTGGCGGCGTTGACCAAGGGCGCGAAGTCCGGCAAGGCCAACCTCCTTGCGCTCGCCGTCGAGGCTGCGCGGGCACGGGCCACGGTCGGCGAGATCTCGGACGCGCTGGAGGCCGTGTTCACCCGCCACAAGGCGGAGATCCGCTCGATCACCGGGGTCTACGGCGCCGCCTGGCGCAACGACGAGGCCTTCGCCCGCATCCGCAGCGACGTTGCCGCCTTCGCCAAGGAGGAGGGGCGGCGCCCCCGCATGCTGGTGGTCAAGCTCGGCCAGGACGGGCACGACCGCGGCGCCAAGGTGATCGCCACCGCCTTCGCCGATATCGGCTTCGACGTCGACGTCGGCCCCCTGTTCTCGACGCCCGAGGAGGCGGCGCGCATGGCCGTCGAGAACGACGTGCACGTGATCGGCGCCTCCAGCCAGGCCGCCGGCCACAAGACCCTGGTGCCGGAGCTGATCGCGGCCCTGCGCAAGGCCGGCGCGGACGACATCGTGGTGGTCGCCGGCGGCGTCATCCCGCCCAAGGACTACAAGATGCTGAAGGCGGCGGGAGTGGCCGCGGTCTACGGCCCCGGCACCAACATCCCCGAGGCGGCAAGGGAGGTGCTGGGCCTGGTGCGGAAAGTGCGGAAGGCGGCGTGAGGAGGGCAGTCGGCAATGGAGCAGCTTTGAAAATTGCTGACCAACACGCTGCCTTAAACACTACTTACTTGCGATATTGAGCCGAATGCATGGATAGCCTTTTTCCCACGGATCGTAAGATATGAGCAAATAAGCCCTCGTGATCAGCGAAGTAGCGGGAAAAACATGCTTAGCCAGACTCTGGCGGATAGTGGCTATTTCTAGCCATGGCTCGTCCGTGTGAATTAGATGCACATACTCGGAGTACGGCAGGTCCTTGACTGTGGCCGGGGTGTCCTTCTTTTTCAAGATTTCGCCCAATGTCGGAATTAGATCAGACCTCCAGTCTTTCGCATCGTATGCCTGAATCGCACGTGCGGCCGCCACGGAAGACGGATCAACAAGTTCCGTGATTTCGATTCCTACCCGGCCACCGTCGGCAGTTTCAGCCTCGCAATCCGGTGGATCCTTTTCGGGACCGCGATGGCGTGCATTAGAAAAGAACACCTGACCCGCGCTATTCAGTGCGTCCTGAAATTCCACGAAGACCCCTGCTTCCGCAATTGAACGATCTGTCTCCCAAGAGAAGTGGCCTGCGTGCGGACGCTGGTTCGCCGCAGCAAGTTCTGCGAGCTTTTCCCATTTGTTTCGCGGTCGATCAGCCATGTGCCATGTTCTTAGATTGTCATAAGTCCAGTGACTGCAACTACGTGACCAATTCCGGTGACCGCAATTCCGGTGACAGTATACTTATTTCCCCATCTAACAGATCTAACTGATTGAATTAAAATACTATTCCCGAAACTCCTTGGCCGCGGATCCGCTCGAGGGTCCGCTGCGGCCATCGACATCCCGTGATCACAATATTCCTCCCTGTGCCAATTGCCACTGCGCTGCGCCGCGGCCCGTGTCATGTACGCCAAAAGGCTAACGCAGGTCGACCCATTTTGGGTACGGCGCCGGCGTCGGCAGGTGGAGACAGTCATGACAACGCAGGACGAGAAATATCGCAAATATGTGGAAATCGGCGAGACCATCGGGTTGTTCGCAAAATCGCTCGTGGCGGCGCTGGCGGCGGTCGTACGGTCAGTGATCGAATGGGCCGAGCGCTACTGGCAGGCGCGCAGCCGCGACCCGCAGCACTGGCCGCACTGACCAACGGCGGCCGGCCTTTCCACTGCCGCCGGTGAGCCGCCCCTTACCCTGGATATTTCCGCAAGCGGAGAAGGGCTAGACGACCGCGCCCCAGCCAGCATCGCAGAAGTTGCGGTACGCCGGCGGGCGCTGGCCGGTGCGTCTGGACCTGTTGGTCAATACCTGTTATAATAGCAAAAATAATATGAATAGTTCGCAAAAGTAGCAGCCGCGGGCGGGTACGCCGGGACTGCAGTTCGGGCGCGTGAGCAGGACGCCGGCGGCCGCTCGAACACAAGGAGATACAGGGATGACCAAGAAACTGCCACTCGGGGCCCTCGCGGCCTTCGGGGCGATGTTCCTGCCCGGTTTCGCGTCGGCACAGTCGATCGACATCGAGGTCCTGTTGTGGGAGCCGACGGGCCAGGATGCCGTGCTCGGATCGCAGGCCACGACGGCGCCCTTCGCTAACGACGTCCTCGATTTCGGCAATGAGGTCGGGTTCGGAATCAGCGTGGCCGACGGCAACTGGCGCGTGAAGTACCGCGACATAGGCTTCGAGGAGGATTTCGGGGCGACCCACGCCCTCGCCGACAACTTCGTCGCATCACTCGATCATCCGGCCAACAGTCACGGCGTCTATACCTCGGTCAGCGCAGTCAGCAACATCGATCTGCGTATCCTGGATGCCGACTTGCTGATTCCGATCAATACCGCGTCGAGCACCCGGCTGACGGCCTTCACCGGGTTGCGCTATGTCGATTACGAGACCTCGCTGACGGCCAACTACGACGCCGGCACCCAGATCGTGACCCGGACCGCGGACAACAGCCTGTTCGGGCTGCGGGTCGGGCTGGAAGCCGAACATACGCTGTTCGTCGACAACTTCTATCTCGGTGCCCACGGCGCGATCTCGATTCTGATGGGCGAAAGCGGGTTCTCGCAGACGGAAAGCCTCTCCGGATTTCAGCGCAACCTCGACCTGGATGCGACGGTCCCGGTCATCGAGGCGGGCGTGCGGCTCAACTACGACCTGCAGCTCGCCCCGGTCCATCTGAGCTTTTGGGCGGGTTACGAAATGATTCGCTTCGGTGACATCGTGATCGCCCAGATGTTCGTGGACGACGTCAACAGCGCGAGCCAGATCGGGGACGGGGTGTCGGCGGGCTTCCGCGGCATGACGGCCGGCGTCGTGATCAGTTTCTGAGCTGCGGCATCTGCACGGTGGCCGCCGCCCGCCGTCTCCCAGTTCACCTGTCCGGCAGGCGGGTCGCGGTCAGCCTGACGACCTGCACCTCGTCGGTCAGCGAGACGATCCCGATATAGAGATCGAACCCGTCGCGGTGCCAGTGCTGTTGGACCTGGGGGACGTGATGCGGCCCGGCCCGGCGCACGTCGGGCCAAGGCCCCGCCCCGTCCGGCGGGCCGTAGGTTGCTGTCAGCACCGTGCGGACCCGGTTGAAGCGGGCGACGAGTTCCTCGTTGTAGGCGGCGAAGCATTCCTTCGTCATCGGGCCCTGCCCGGCGGCACAGGGGATCTGCCACTGCATCGTCTCGACCTGGACCGACCGGATGTCGTTTCCGCCGTTGCGGCGGAGCACGATCGTGGCGGTGCCGAAGAACTCGTGCGCGACGTCCCCGGCGCTCTCCACGAACACATCCGGCATCGGCTCGCCGTCGGGCCCGTTCGGCACGCCGGCCCACACCGATGCGCCCGGATACAGGGTCGCGAGCTTGCCCCGCGGCATGTGCCACGACAGCGGCTCGAAGATCTCGGGCAGGTCCTCGATGCCGTCGCGGGCACCGGCCGGAGCTGTCGCGACGGCCAGCCACAGTGCCGCAAGGCCGATGACAAGCGGCCGCATGATCGGGATATTCGGCGTCTTCGCCATGAACGCGGTTCTCCGGGGCGCGGGCCGGCTTTGTGACGGCTTCTTCCGGCACTGTGGGGGCGTGTCCGCCGCCGGCCGGTCTGCCGGCGGTTTAAACACAGCCATCGTTAACGAATGCCTAAGGCGGCCCGCGGCGGCCGGTTTGAGATGTCACTGTCCGGCGCCCCGTCGCCCGTTATGGGTTTGTTAAAGCATGTCGGCGCGTAATCCGGCGGCCGGGTCCTGTTCCGGCGAATCGGAAACCGCCATGTCGCGCAGCAGAGCCGTCAAGATCGCCGTCGTCGTCGCTGTGACCCTGGCGCTCGGCTATTCATGCGTGCGCGACAAGACAAGCAACGACGAGGTCGCCGCCGTGGCGCGAGAGGGCGAAACATACCGCATCACGCTCACCGGCACCCGCTACCTGATGGTGCACGACCCGGTCTCGCTGTTGCGTCGCCCGACATACTCGGCGACCAAGGTGCTGACGGTGCCGCGCCTTACCGGCACCGTCGACGGCGCCGAGATCCCGGTACAACAGGGCTACTACAAGCTGCTCGGCAGCATCGTCTTCGACGGCGATCGCATGACCGTCGATCTCTATTACGACGACACCGACGATCGCGTCCGTCACCCGCTGTCATGGAACGGCGCCTACACGCTGCGATTCGGGGACGAGGGCTAGCGGCGTTCCCGAATCGTCTTCCCGTGCCGTTGCCGCTGCGGCCCACTCGACTTGCGGTCGGTTCTGTGCGACGGTTCTGCTACCGAAAGAATTGCAGGGGCAGACTGCCCGGGAGGTGCAGAATGAAAGCCAACGGAGGATCGGTCCCGTGGTCGCTATGCTGGTCGGTGATTTTGGCGCTGCCGCTGGCCGCTTGCATTACAACGCAGAAAGAGCCCGCGGAGACCGGTAAGGCCGTCGCTATGCTGGAGGCGCGCAACACGGCGATGGCGGAGCTGGCACAACAGACCCGCGTGGTGACGACGCGGCTCGAACGGCTGGAGAAGAGCGAGAAGGACGCGGTCATCGCATTGCTGACCCTGTCCAATGCGGTCGCCGCCTATGAACGGGCGGGGGCATTGAAGATCGAGGAACCGCTACGCAGCTACTACGGGGAACTGGGGCGGCTGTCCACGGGCTACCGGGCGCCGGGCAAGTTCCAGTCCATGATCCTCGCCTGTTTCGATGAATCCGTTTCCTGCGCCACTGCGCAGCAGCGTTGTCGCAACGAAGGGCGCAGTGACACCGATTGCGACAGGGATCCGGGCGTCATCGAGGCCTGCGGCGCCGAGGCCGCCTGCATCTTCGATGCGGTCCGCGACCTGGAGCGGGTGATCCCGGATATCCTGGGCGGGCGCGATCCCTGGCCGCCGCAGCCGTTTCCGTTCTAGCCGCCCCGCCCCGCTACGGTGCCATCTGTCCGGTCGCCAGCAGCCACAGCGGGGCAGCAGTCACTGGCTCCGCCGCGTAGCGGCAGAAGCCGGCCGCCATCCCGGCGCCTCGGGCGCGACGACCAGAATCCGCCCTCCCTGCGGCCTTGGCAAGTCGGACCGTCTCCGGCGTCAGTAGATCCGGGTCCGACGCGCCGGCGCCGTCGTCGACTTCGGCTTTGGCTTTGGCTTTGGCTTCGCGGCCGATTTCGCGGCGGCGGCCGCCTCTGCTTCCTGCTTGTCGGCGGCCTCCTTGGCGAGGCGCAGCGTGCGTAGCTTTGCCGTGCGTTTCGCCACCTCCTGCCGCGCCTTCTCCACCTCCGTCAGGGCCCGCTTGGCCTTCTTCTGTGCGGCGGCGAACCTTGCCTCGGCCATCGATGTTACTGATCTCGCCATGTCGGTCATCCTCTGCGTTGGTTGTGGGTATCGTCGGCGCACGGGTCGGTCCCGGAGGCGCGGGCGCCGCCGCGTGCACGCTGGCGCGCAGGGTCGGCGGCGACACGGCGCATGGCGCCGTCGGTCGTATCGTCGGTCGTTCCCGCTATCACCGCGGGGATGGCCAGGGCGTGGCGGCCGCCCCGCGGGGTGTCCCCAGGGCGGCGGCTTGCGCGGGTCAGTCGATGATGGACAGGTTTGCGGCGGAGGTCTTGCCGTTCTGTCCGGTCTGAAGCTCGTACGACACCTTCTGCCCTTCGCGAAGCGACGTCAGTCCGGCGCGCTCGACCTCGGAAATGTGGACGAAAGCATCCTTCGAGCCGTCCTCCGGCTCGATGAATCCGAAGCCTTTGGCCGGGTTGAACCATTTTACCGTACCAGTCGTCATGATCGTTCCCTCTAACAGGAGTGTTGTTTCTGCGCCTCGGCACCATGTCGCGGCGCGGGCCGTCTCACGCTCACATTGTCAGGGGATAACCAAACGGCCGGCACGTCGGCAGTTCGGGTAGCACAAAACGAATGCAACACGTATGCAAGATATATGGGAAAACCCGCGGGAAGGCAATGGCGGCTGCGGCCGGCTCCGCGCGCCCGATTTCGGTCGGTTTCGATTCCCGCAAGGCGTATGATGGGTGCGCCGGTTCGCGGCGGCGGCCGGGCACGCCGGACAGGGACCGGTTGCGGATCTTCTCGCTGCGGCGCAAGCCGCGCCGATAACGCTCGGCCCGACCGGCAACGGCGCCGCCTGCACGCGCGGCGCAACCCACCGATCCGCGACAGGGAGAATTGACTATGCCAGAGAGCGTCTACAAGATCATCGAACTCGTCGGCACCAGCACGGAGTCATGGGAGAAGGCGGCCCTGGCCGCGGTCACCCGGGCCAGCAAGACGCTGCGCGACATCCGCATCGCCGAGGTCACGGATCTCGACATGCATATGCAGGACGGCAAGGTGCAGGCGTACCGGGCCAAGGTGAAGCTGTCGTTCAAATTCGAAGACGAGGGCTGACGCCGAGGCGCAGGGTTCCGACCTGCACCCGCATGACGGCGGCCGGCGCAGCGTTCACGGGCCCCCGCCGGCCGGCGGCCGCTTTCCGCCATAGCTCATGCGCTCGGGGCCAACGGCGCC
Organism: Alphaproteobacteria bacterium; assembly: GCA_041602815.1. Taxonomy (GTDB): domain Bacteria; phylum Pseudomonadota; class Alphaproteobacteria; order UBA8366; family JADFVY01. Next base: position 7,519 of record JBFIFO010000010.1, read on the forward strand.
GCCGGAGATGACGAAGGTCATTGCCTCGTCCATCGTCCAGTCGGTCGCCGTGATGCGGGAGACCGGCACGATCTCAAGGTACCCGGAGGTGGGGTTCGGCGTGGTCGGCACGTAGACGGCGGCCAGCTTGTCGCCGGTGTCGCTGTCGGTCATCGTGCGGGTCACGAACCCGACGGTCTTCATCTCCGGCGACGGGAAGTCGATCAGCACGACGCGCCGGGTGCCGCCCGGCTGCTCGCGCAGGATGTCGACTAGCTGCTTGGTCGAGCCGTAGACCTTCTTGACGAACGGGATCTTCGCCATCAGCTCGTCGAACGCCCCGAGGATCCGCCGGCCCAGCACCCAGGTGGCGAGCCAGCCGAGCGTGAACAGCAGGACCGCCATGAAAACGACGGCAAGGCCGGTGTGGAACCAGGGCGAGGTCAGCCAGAGCGCGACCTCGCCGCTGTAGGGCCGCGCGATGGCGGCGAGCGCCAGCGCGGCCGGCTCGCCGAGGTCCGACAGCAGCCGGAACAGGACGTTGAGGATCAGCCAGGTGACCCAGATCGGGATAAAGGTGAACAGGCCGGCGATGATGTTGCGCCGCACCCAGCCGAGCCGCCTCCGGGGCCGTCGTTTCGCCATGATCGCTCCTTCCGTTCGGGCCGGGGCCGCGAGACCGGCCCGGCGCGAGTATAGGGCAATTCGCCGTGGTGTGGATGCGCGCTGGCGCAGCCGGCGAAACCCCCGTCCGCCGCTGGCATTGTCGGCGCTGCGGGCGCATAATATCGGGTCCCGCCGATCGCCCGCCCGTCCAGCCCGCGCCGGGCGACCGCATCGACCCCGCCACCGGCCGGAGCTGCCGCCATGCCCGAGATCAAGACCATCCTCGTTCCCATCGACATCGCTCAGATCGAACCCGCCGAAGCGGCCCTGGTGCTGGCCCGTGACGCGGCCAAGGCCTATGGCGCCCGGCTCGTGCTGCTGAACGTGCTGGAACAGGTGCCCGGCTACGTCGCCTCGCAGCTGCCAAAGAGCTTTCACGACGATGCGCTGGTCGACGCCAGGAAGCGCCTCGAAGAGGTCGCCGGCCGGCACGGGCTCGCCGGCAGCGCCGAGATCATCGTTCGCGACGGTCATCCGTCGACTGAAATCCTCGAATACGCACGTCAGGTGGCCGCGAATCTGATCGTCATCGCCTCGCACGACCCCGGGATCGCCGACTACTTCCTCGGCTCGGTCGCCGCCCGTGTCGTCCGCCACGCCCATTGCTCGGTGCTGGTGGTGCGCCCGACCGCCGGCTGACGCCGGCGCGACGCACGTCGATATCCCCCGGGGTGGGGCCGGATCGCTGCATCCAGCCGGCCGGCCGCGAGGGGCCGTCGATGGATTCGGCCGGGCGGTCGTGTTATCGTTGCCGCCACGGAACCATAATCGTCAACGAGTCCCGTAACATACGGGATCGCCAAGAGAGGGGAGAGCGAACATGAACACCACGATATCCTTGCGCTTTTTCGCCGCCGCTACGGCGCTCGCCGTGCTGACGACGACCAGCGCCGCCCGTGCCGGCCATGAGGACGATCCGCCGACCTACACGGACCGGGTGCTGCGGGGCGCCTGGGGCTTCTCCGCCAACGGCGTGATCGTGGTGCCGAACGAACATCATCCCCTGCAGGTGGTCGCCGTCGGCATCATGGAGTTCGACGGTGTCGGCGGGTGCGCGATCAGGGACACCATCAACATCAACGGAACCGCAATTCCGGACCGCAGTTCGGACTCGTGCAGCTACCAGGTCAATCCGGACGGGACCGGCACGATCGAGGCGTCCTTCGCCGGCGATCCCGGCCCCGTGCCGTTGTCGTTCGCCATCGTTGACAAGGCGAATAGCCTGCGCTTCATCCGGACGGATCTCGGCGTCGCCAGCGGGGTTGCGGAGCGGCAGCGCCGGGGCGACCACTGACGCCCGCGGCTCCGGCATCCGGCGGGCGCGGGCCGGAGCGGACATAACGGACAACGCGCTAGTCGGCCGGCGTCCAGCCGGCGGCGATCGCCGCGGCTTCCTCGTCGGGAGACAGGACCTTGGCGCGAAAGGCCTCGAGACCGGCCGTCGTGCCGCCGGCGACCACCCCCGCCTCGAGTTCGCCATCGAACGGGTCGCCGGCGGTCCCGCCGCCGCCGTCGCCGCGTGCACCGGGACGGTCGCTGCCGCCGGCACCACCGCTGCCGCCGCCAACGTCGTCGCCGCCAACGCTGTCGCCGGGATCGTCGTGGCCGACGGAGTTTGGCCCGATGCCACCGGCTCCGCCGCCCGTTGCGCCGCGGTCGCGGCTCTTGCGCGCGTTGCCGCCATCTTCGCCGTCATCGTCGTCGCGGTCGCTGTCGTCGCCCCGATCATCGTCGTCGCGGGCATCGTCGTCCCGGTCGTTATCGTCGTCCCGGTCGTTATCGTCGTCCCGGTCGTTATCGTCGTCCCGGTCGTCGCCCTGATCGTCGTCGTCCGCCTTGCCGGCCTTGTCCTTGCGGCCGCCATCGTTCTTGTCCGATGGCCGGTCGTCGGCCATGGCCGACGTTCCGAACTGGCGGCCCCCGTCCGCCGCCGGCAGCGTTGCCAGCAGGAATGCGGCCATGGCGGCGATCACCGCCGCGACGAGGACGGTCCGCACCGCACGCCCGGCGATCCGCCGGGCCGACGCGACGCTGCGGCCGGCGAAGGCCTCGCGGTCTTGTCTGGCTGGAATGCACCCTTGCATCGTTCTGTGCCCTGGTTGTCCGGCTACCGTGCCGGGTTCAGTCGCAACGGGCGGTTCGATGCCCGCAACCCTTTCTATGACAACGCGTAAATGACCGCACATATTCCGGAAAATTTCTCCCCGCTGGTAATAAAATTACAAAATAGGGAAGGAAATTCAGAATCATGGGTCCAATAGGGCCGTTTTCCTCATGGCGGCCCGCGGTGTCGTCGGGAAACCCGCGGAAAACCCTAACGCATGGGCTCGTTCCGCAGGCGGGCCACGAGCGGCCCGCAACGGCCCGCTCGCGACGCTTGGAGTTGGACCCGGCAATCCGTATGATTTCCGCAGATTGCACAGGCGGGATCCGGCTGGTCCGCACACGCGCGAGCGGCGTCTTTTGGTGCGAACGCCGCCGATCATAACTGCGTGACCGGGTTGCCGCCTGTCTCCTCAGCTGTGGCCAGCGCGCACGGAATACGGCACACTGGCTTGTCGGGGCGACGCGCAGGATTGCAACGAATCCGGGAGGAAAGGAACCGATGACACAGCGCCTGTTCCTGTTGGCCGTGCTGTGCGCCTGGGCCGTGCCGGCGGGTTCGGCCCTTGCCGAGATGCAGAGCCGCTGCATCGCCTTCGTCGAGGCCCCGCCGCGTATCATGCCGGCCGCCGTTGCCGTGCCGGAAGTCGAGATCACCTACGTGACGCATTCGACGTTCCGCGTGCGCACGCCCGCGGGGATCGTCATCGCGACCGACTACGCCGGCTATTTCGGCGGCGGCGCGCCGCCGCACATCGCCACCATGAACCACGCCCACGAGACCCATTACACCGATTACCCCGACCCCGCGATCAAGTACGTGCTGCGCGGCTGGAACCCGCTGGGCGCCGGGCCGGCGGAGCACCACCTGGTCGTCGAGGACGTGCTGGTGCGCAATGTCGCCACCGATATCCGCAGCTGGGGCGGGCTGGTCGAGGCCAACGGCAACTCGATCTTCATCTTCGAGACCGCGGATCTGTGCATCGGCCATCTCGGTCACCTGCACCACATGCCGACGCGCGAGCAGTTCGCCCGCATCGGCCGGCTCGACATCGTCTTCGCGGCCGTCGACGGGGGTCTCACCCTCGATCATCCGACGCTGATCGCGGTGCTCAAGGAACTGCGCGCCAGCCTCGTCATCCCGATGCATTATTTCGGCCGCGGCTCTCTGGAGACGTTCCTGGTCGGCATGTCCTCCGACTTCGAGATCAGGGTGCACGACTCGGCGACGACGACAGTCTCGCTGCCGGCCCTGCCGCGCCGCCCCACCGTGCTGGTCCTGCCGGGCTATTGAGCGGAAGGTATGCCGGAAGCCGGAGCCAGAGGCCTATGAGATACGCGGTCTTATCGATACTGGCACTGCTGGGACTTGCAGGTTGCAGCTCGGTCACTGGCGGGCCGTCGGGGAGCTGGCGCGAAGAGATTGCAGACGCGATGGCGGCGGTCGCAGTCGAGGACGGCATAAACCAAGCTGAGGCGAACACGATAGCATCGGTATATTTCATCTCCAGGATTTCAGGGTGCGGAACAACCGGAGAACCCGAAAGCGAAGGTGAACATTGGGTCGCCCCCGTCTATTTCGGATACGCTGGCCTTCCGATAGAACCGATCTTTATCGACAGGCAGACCGGCGCAATCGCGTGGCGCAATTCAACGATGAGCCTTGCACGGCTCAAGATCGAGGTCGCTCTCTGGTAGGCTGGACGGGGCGGAAGTCCATCGTATGCCGCGGCCAGTCTCGCGCGCTTGACAGCGTCGCCGCGCGTTCCAAAATCTTCGTCATGTGCTCGCGTTCGACAGCGATACTCGGGGTTCTTCTTGCCGCGCTCTTCGCGTCGGCTGCGCCGGCGCAGGATTTGCCCGGTGACCCGCAGGAGGGGCGCGCGTTGGCGGCCACCGTGTGCGGCGAGTGCCATGTGATCGAAAAGGGGGTCCGGGATCGCGACAGCGGCGGCGCGCCGTCGTTCCAGTCGGTCGCCGACAACCCGGCGATGACCGCGCTCGCCCTGCGGGTGTTCCTGCGCACCCCGCATGACGATATGCCCGACCTGATCCTTAGCGACGCCGAGACCGACGACCTGATCGCCTATATCCTCGGCCTCAAGCGCCGCCCCTAGCCGTCCGGCGGCTCCGACCGGCGATCTGGCGCGTGGGCGCGCGCCGTGCCATGATGGGCGCCGGCCCACCCCGATTCGCGAGGCCCTGCCATGCCCTCCTTCGATGTCGTGTCCCGGACCGAGCTTCCCGAGGTCGACAACGCCGTCCAGGGGGCGATGCGCGAGATCGCCACGCGGTACGACTTCAAGGGCAGCAGCTGCTCGATCGAGCATGCGGACGGGGTGCTGACGATCCGCGCCGACGACGACTTCAAGCTCAAGCAGGTGCAGGACCTGCTGCGCACCTATCTTGCCCGCCGCAAGCTCGATGCCGGCGCGTTCGACTTCGCCAAGCCGGAGCCGGCTGCGCACAACACGTTACGCCAGACGGTCACGGTGCGCCAGGGCGTCGAGCGGGAGCTTGCCCAGAAGATCGTCAAGGCGGTGAAGGGCGCCAAGCTGAAGGTGCAGGTCGCGATCCAGGGCGACGAGCTGCGCGTATCGGGCAAGAAGCGCGACGACCTGCAGGCGGCGATCGCTCTGATCAAGGGGCTCGGCGTCGAGCAGCCGCTGCAGTACGTGAACTTCCGCGACTGAGGCGCAGCGGCCCGCCGCGGCCTCCGGCACGCCGGGTGTGCGTTTGTGGTGGTCCAATGAGAACACAGAGCAAGGAGGTCCCGAGATGACGTCCCCCGCACGACGGGCCGCATTGGCGGGCGCCGCCGCCATCCTCGGCCTGCTGGCCGCGCTGGCGTCGGTGGCCATCGCCGAAGGCACCTGGGGCAGGCGCGCGCCGCTGCCCGGGGCGCATTCCGAATTCGCCGTCACCGAGCTGCACGGCGACATCTACGTCATCGGCGGCTACGCCATCGGCGGCGTCGAGGGCACCACGGTCCACATCTACGACACGGTGGCCGATCGCTGGCGCCGCGGCCCGCCGCTGCCGGAGCCCGCGCACCACCTGATGGCTGCGGCGGCGGACGGCAGGATCTTCGTCATGGGCGGCCAGGGCGGCGGCATCTTCGGGCGCGGCTTCATCGATGCGGTATGGGCGCTCGACCCCGAAATCGGGGCCTGGGAAGCGCGCACGCCGATGCCGACTGCGCGCAGCGCCGGGGTCGCCGTAACGCTGGACGGCAAAATCTACGTTGCCGGCGGGCGGCCGCCGCAGGGCCACGACTTCGCGGTCTACGACCCGGTCGCCGACCGCTGGACGGTGCTGCCCGACATGCCGAGCCAGCGCAACCATCTGGCCGGCGCCGCCATCGGCGGCCGCATCTATATCGCTGGCGGGCGGCTCGGGCCCGGCTACCGCAGCGACGCGTCGGCGGCGCTCGAGGTGTTCGATCCCGCCACCGGCGAGTGGTCCGAAGCAGCACCGATGCCGCGGCCGCGCAGCGGCATCAACGGCATCGCCGCGCGCGGCTGCTTCCATGTCTGGGGCGGCGAGGGCGGTGAGGGCATGTTCCCCGACCACACGGTCTACGATCCGCGCAGCGACAGCTGGACTCGGCTCGCCGACATGCCGGTGCCGGTGCACGGCGTCACCGGGGCGGCCTTCGTCGACGGGCTGATCCACATTCCCGGCGGCGGCCAGAGCGTCGGCGGCGGCAGCCCGGGCACGTTGCACCAGACTTATCGGCCGGACATGAGATGCGAGTAGCAGGCGACGCGATCAGACGATCTCGACCAGCTCAACCTCGAACACCAGGTCTTCGCCGGCCAGCGGGTGGTTGGCGTCCATGGTGACCGTCTCGTCCGAGACCGCGGCGATGGTGACGACCATCTGGCCGCCGTCGGCGGTCGTCGCCTGTAGCCGCTTGCCGACGACCAGGTCGATATTCTCGGGCACGGCGGTCCGCGGAACCTCCTGCACCGCCGTGGGATCGCGCTGGCCATAGGCCTCGTCGGCGGCCACGTTGACGGTCTTGCTGTCGCCGACCGCCATGCCGGCGATTTCCCGGTCCAGACCCGGGATGATCTGCCCCGCGCCGATGGTGAACTCCAGCGGGTCGCGACCGGACGATGAGTCGAACTCGCGGCCGTCGGTCAGCGTACCCGTGTAGTGGATGCGGACGGTATCGCCCGTCTTGGCTTCGCTCATGTTTGGACCTCTTCCATTGGATGGCGCCTCGCACACCTGGCGACATCCCGAAAGCGGCCGACAGATTTATGGCAAGAGCCTCGATAGGCCGGCGACCCTAACACACGCCGCGGTACAGAGTCATGGGCGAAGGGGAATTTTCGCGCTATACGGGTGGAACTGCCCGTACCGCAGCGGGCACACGGGGAACCGGCAGGTCGCTTTATTGCGAGGGCATGTTGGCCCAGCGGCCCTTGCGCTCGCGGCGGGCCTGGGCTTCGGCCTGCCGGTAGCTCTCGGCGCGCTGGGTGCGTTCGCTGTCGCCGCCCGGCACGTCGGCGAGCAGCACGCCACGGTCGGCGATTGCCCAGCCGGTGCGCAGCATCGCCGCCCCGAGGTCGGTATCGCCGGCACGGCAGACTGCCAAGTTCCGGTCGAAACTGTCGACGGTGCAGGTTACGTTCTGGCCGTGCCGGTACAGCAGGTCGTCGAGCGCGCTGCGCGCATAGAGGCCGATATCGTCGGGGTCCGACATGCGGGGCGCCTCTATGCCCCACAGGCGCAGCGTGGTGATCGGATGACCGGGGCTGCCGACCTGGATCGTATCGCCGGAAATCGCCGCCGCCGTCCCGGTCACGAACTCGATCGCCGCCGCCGACAACGGCACCCCGGCGCATAAGAGCGCTGACAGCAAGGCAAGGCGGACAAGACGGATCATGGGTTCTGGAATATCGCAAAAGCCGCTGCAGGACAAGTGTGCGGATACACCCGGCGATCCCGTTGGCGCGCCGGGTCACCGCTGCCGCAAAAGCGCGAACATCTCTTCGCCGAACTCCGACAGGGCGGCCTCGTGCAACGGCCTGACCGCCTCGGCGAACAGCGCGTGCTCGGCCGCGGTCAGCTCGACGATCTCGCAGCCTGCCTCGACGATCGCCTGCCGGGCGGTCTCCTCCTCGGCGACCGCGAGTGCGCGCTGGCGGACGGTTGCATCCCGGACGGCGCCCTCCAGCGCTGCGCGCATCTCCGTGGGCAGCGCCTCGAATGCCGGCCGGTTGGCGAAGACGCCGCGTGAGATATAGAAATGGCTGCTCAGCGTGTGATAGCGGTGGAACGTGTGCACCCCGTAGGTCACCGTGTTCGCCAGCGGGTTCTCCTGTGCATCGATCGTCCCGGCGGAAATTCCCTCAATCGCTTCGGTGAGGTCGATCGGCAGCGGCGTTGCGCCGAGCAGCGCGAAGGTCCGCGCCTGGATGCGGCTCGGCAGCACGCGGATCCGCATGCCGGCAAGGTCGGCGGGACCGCGCACCGGATGCAGCCGGTTGGAGATGTGCCGGAAGCCGTTCTCGAAAAACCCGAGCACCCGGTAATTCATTCGCTCCTCGATGCGGTCCTTCAAGTGGTCGCCGAGTGGCCCGTCCATCGCCGCGCGTGCTTCCGCATTGTCGGCGAACAGGAACGGCAGGTCGACGAAACCGAGCTCCGGCACGCGTTCGGTCAGGTAGCTTGTCGACTGGTAGGCAAGGGTCAGCACGCCCGACTCGGCGAGCCACAGCACATCTTCCGAGCGGTAGCCGAAATCCATGACGTTCCAGACGTACTTCACGTCCACCGCATCCCCGAACTCGGCCTCCAGCGCCTCGCCGATCATCTTGAGCGCCCGGCTGTGCGTGGTCGTCGGCGGGCCGTAGCCGCCGAAGCGGATCTGGACGGGATCGGTCATCGTCTTTGCCCCTTCGGCCGACACCAGTTCCGTGCAGCGCGGTATCGGGATATGCCCAACATCTCAATCAAGTACCGACTGGTGGTGTGCTGCAACCCGTCGCGGGGCACGCGCCGTCGCCGCAAGTGCCGAGGCGACCACACAATACGCCGCGCAGACTGCAGCAATGCTGTCGACCGACAGGCCGCTGTCGATCGCGAGCCCCGCCACCGCCGGGGCGAAGCCGGTGGCGAACACCATGACGGCTTGCGTGAAGGCGCGGATCGCGCCGAGATGGGCGGTCCCGTACAACTCGGGCCACAGGGCACCGCCGAGGACGAATGAGGCCCCGGTACCGAGGCCCATCAGGCCGAGGAACAAGGGTGCCGCCGCGGGCCCGTTGCCGATGGCCAGGGCAAGGCACGACAGCAAGAGCGGCACAAGGAACAGCGGCACCAATCGCGCAGCGCTGACGCGGTCGACCAACGGTCCCGCCGAAAGGGTCGCGGCGATCGACGCCGCCGCGAAGACCGTGAACGAGCCGGCCATCAGCGACAGCGGCCAACCCTTGGCTTCCGCCAGATGGACCTGGTGGAAGATCAGGCCGGTGAAGATCGCTGGCGTCGCGACAAGCGCTGGCAGCCGGAGCCACAGCCCCGGATCGCGCAGCACGGCACCGAGGGCGCTGTCCCCGTGATTGCGCCCGGCCGTGCTCCCCCGCCGCGCCCGCAGGGCCGCATCGCGCGCGCCCTGGTCCTTGAGCAGCATAAGAGCAAGCGGAGTCGCCGCAAGCAAGGCGATCGCGGTGACGACCCAGACGCTGCGCCAGCCGGCCAGGGAGAGTCCGGCGACCACCAGTGTCGGGAGGACGAATTTGGCGGCTGGCAGCCCCATTACGGCGATGCTGATCGCGCGACCGCGTTCGGCCTCGAAATAGCGACCCATGGCGGTGCCCGCGGTATGTCCGGCGAGACCCTGGCCGAACAGCCGCAGGCCGAACAGCGCCACGGCCAGCGCCGCAACGCTCCACGACACAGCCATCAGCAGGCTTACGGCGGCCAGACCGACCATCACCGCGGCCGAGAACACAGCGAGCGGAAACCTGTCGATCAGCCGGCCGGCCCAGACCAGCGTGGCGGCGCTGGCCAACGTCGCCACCGCATAAATCGTCCCGAAAGCGCCGTGGGACAGATCGAACGCGATGCGCAGTTCGCCGCCGAACAGCGAGACATAGAAGGTCTGCCCGGCGCTCGAGCAGAAATACATGAAGACCCCGAAGCCGATCAGTCGGCCATTGGCACGCAGGAACGAAAGCGGCAACATGGGACCGTTCTACGCGTGCCCGGACAGGAGGGAAAGGCGTATTCGCGCCGGAACGCAATACGGCGGGGGCGATCGAACCGGCGAGAAGCCGCTGTCGCCAACCCTGGCCGCACCACCACCGGCTCTTGAATCCGTACGGTCGTCAACAGGGCGTACGTGTATCGGTATTTATTTTTCGTTAATGAAAATATTGGTATAACCTACTGATTCGTTGTGGATTCGGTTAGGACCGAGGAATGAGTTCCAACGTTACCAAGCTGCCGCATGCGGCGCGTGAAGGACTCGCGCCGCATCCGCTGTCGTTGCAGGCGGCAGTGGAACGCGCGGCTGAAGCTCGCCTGAAGACCGCGTTGATCGCGGGCGGAGCCAGCGTCGTCTGGATCTTGCTGTGTCTCATCTATGCATTCGGCCATATCGGGGCGGAGACGTTGGCCCGGCTTGCCCCGCACGAGGCCGGTGCGGCCGCGGCCGGGATCGCCATGCCGCTGGTCGTCTTGTGGCTGGTCGTGCTGTACCTGCGCCGCGGCGGCGAACTGCGCGAGCATACCGAGATGCTGCGTGCCCAGTTGGAGCTGCTGACCTATCCGGCAGACGATGCGGAAAACCGCGTGCGGGCCATCACCGATTCCCTGCGCGGCCAGGCCGAGGCTCTCGATCGCGTCACGGATACCGCGACGATCCAGATGGAAAAGCTGTCGAAGACGCTGGGCGGGCGCACCGAGGCACTGGCCGCTGTGTCCGAGAAGGCGACCGGCGAGGCGCAGATGATCAGCGACCTGCTCGAGCGCCATACGCGCATGCTCTCGGATCTCGCCGACCGGTTCCATGCACGCGAGGACCATCTGCGCCGGACCGTGGAAAAGCAGGCGCAGGACATCGGCGCGGCAACCGACCATGCGGTGACCCGGTCCGAGGACATGCGGCGTGCGATGCGCGCCCAGATCGACGAGATGCTGAAGGCGTCGGAGGCGGCGGTAGGCCAGGCTCGGGAGATCGGCACGCTGTTCCGCGACTATACCGGGCAGCTCGACGAGGCGGCCTCGGCGGCGAAGGAAAACGCTTCGAGTATCGAACGCTCGCTGATCGAAACCTCGACCCATCTGCACGAGGTGACGAAACGCACCGCCGAGCAGGCCGATGCTGCCGTCGAAAACCTGGAGAAACGGGGCAAGGCGTTCGCCGACGATCTGGAGCAGGCCATAAACAAGCAGGTCGTTGCGCTGGCCGAGGCGTCGAAGCGGAGCGCCCGGTTCCTCGACGATATCAGCGGCAATCTGTCGAAGAAGATCGCCGGTGTGACCGACGCCATGGAGCACGCGCTCAGCGCCCAGCAGATCGCGCTCAACGCGTTCATGGAAAAGGCCGCGGCCAATGTGGCGGAAATCGGCCAGAGCCTCGACGAAAAGACCGGCGAGGTCGCGGGCCGGCTCGACGCGGTCCTTGCGCAGCGGGCGTCAGAGCTGGCCGGCGTCGTACAGCGCAGCCAGGACCAGGTCGACGAATTGGCGGCCGTGATGCGCAGTCAGATCGAGGAGTTGTCCGAGGCGGGCAGGCACAGCTTCCAGCAGGTCGAGTTCCTGAACAACGCTCTGCGCGAACGCTCGGAGGGTCTGCATGCGACCGCCGAGCATTTGGGCGCGGAAACGGCGAAGATCGAGGAGCTGAGCGGCGAACACGCTCGGCAGCTGGCAATGGCCAGCGACGAGACAACAAAACAGGTGACCGTCCTCGGCCATCTGCTGAAGGGGCAGACGGAGGAGCTGCTGGCGGCGTCGCAGTTGACCACGCAGCGCGCCGAAACCATCAGCGAGGCACTGCAGCGCCAGGCCCGCGAACTCGCTGCGGCCGCGGTACGTTCGGCGAGCCAGACGGCGGAATTCGAGGCATTGATCGCGGCCCGCATGGCCGAGTTGCGGGATACCATGGAGGCGGGAGCACGGTCCTATACGGAGTCCGTTACGCCGGCGGCAAACCAGGCCCGCAACATGGCCGATGTTCTGCGCGAACAAACCCGCGTGCTGCACGAGGCCTCCGAAACGGCGGAGCGGCAAGCCCAGACGATCGCCTCTCTGCTCAACCGCGAGAGCGAGGCGCTGCGGTCGATTGCCGAGGTCTCGACGGGGCAGGCTCAGCAAATTCGCTCGGCGATGCATGAGAGCGTCGAGGACATGGCGCGGCAAACCACGCGGGCTACGGCCGATGCCGCGCGCATCCGCGACTCGATGCGCGAGGCCGCACGCGAGAACCGCGAGGAGATGGAGCGCAGCTCCCAGCAGGCCGCGGCGGACGCCGCGCGGATTCGGGAAACCCTGCGCGAGGAAAGCCGCGATCTGGCGCGCCTCGCCGACGTAATCGGCCAGCGCGCACACACGGTGGCAACGCTGGTCGGTCAGCATACCGATGCGCTCAACAGCGCCGCGGAGAACAGCGAGCAGCGCGCCGCCGACGTCGGACGCAGCGTCCAGGTACTGACCGAGCAGCTGATCAGTGCCGCCGAACAGGTGACCACGCGCATCAGCGAGGCAGGCCAAGGGTTTACAGCACAGTCGACAACGCTCAACGATTCGGCGCGCACGGCACTTGGACTTATCGACGAGGTCACGGAACGGTTCCGCAAACAGGCGGAAATTCTGAGCGAACGCGCCCGTCATGCCGGTGGCCATGTCGATTCCACCGCAGCGTCGGTGCGCCAGCATGCCGAGGAACTGGCGCAGGCGGTGCTGTCGGCCGCCGACGGACTGCGCAGCATCGGCGACGCGTTTGCGGGCCACAGCAGTACCCTGACCGGTACCGCCGAGCAGGTTGCCGGCCGGATATCGAGGTTGACCGAGCAGTTCCGCACGCAGTCGCAGAGCCTCGACCACGCGGTCGAGGTGGCCGGGCGCCAGATCGACAAGGCCGGCGTGACGCTTGGCCGCCAGCGCGAGATGCTCGAGGCGGTAACCGCGCGAACCGTCGACCAAGTGGCGGATATCGGCAAGAACATCCACGATCACAGCGGTGCCCTCCTGCGCACGCTGGAGGAAGCGATGACCCGCGCCGACCGGGCCGGTAGCGCCTTCGACGAACAGGCGACCCACATGATCCGTGCTGCCGACCGTGCCGAGCTGCGCGCCAAGGAGTTCAAGCAGCAGGAGCAGGCGCTCCGCCGCGATCTGTTCCTGAAGACAGCGCGCTTCGTCATCGAGGATTTGAACTCGACAGCGATCGACCTCTCGCGCGCGCTGCACAACGAAGTCTCCGAGGCGGACTGGAAGCGATACGCCAACGGCGATCGCGGCGTGTTCACGCGCGCGCTGCTGCGCGGGCGCAACTCGGCCAGCAGCGTTGCCAGGGCCGGCGAGAAGATACGCCGGAATGAGGAGATGCGACGCTACGTCACTCAGTACGTCGACCAGTTCGAACGGCTGCTGGCGGAGGCCAAGGAGTGCGATCCTGAGCAACTCCTCCATTCGACGTTCCTGACAGCCGATGTCGGCAAGCTGTATCTCATGCTGTGCAGCGCAATGGGCCGTGAGGAGGACGACGCGCTGCACTAGCCGAGGATCGCATACGTCCCGAATGCGATCAACGCGGCGCCCGCCAGTCGGCGGGTCCAGCGGATGACGCCGGGGGGCAACCGACCGCCGAGCATGCCGGCGGCGCTGCTGAGCGCCAGCCACCACGCCGCCGATCCAAGGAACACGCCCAAGACGAATACTGCGCCGTCCCGTGACGTTGCCAGGTCCGGCAGCAGCCCGAGGCCGACGATGACTGCGGCAAAGGTAAGGATGGTCGCGGGATTGGCCAGCGTCAGCGCGACCGCCGCGGCATAGGCGCCCAGGTGTCCGGCGAGGGAGGGCGGCGCCACAGCGACGTCGCGAGGCAGCAAATCCCTCAGACCGAGCCCGATCAGCGCCAGTCCGCCGAGTTGGGCGGGCCACGAAGCGTCGGCTACGGCCGACGCAACCGCGCCCAGGCCGAAAGCGGCAACCGAGGCGTAGAAGGCGTCGGCGGTGGCGACCCCCATTCCGGTCACCAACCCGGCAGCCATCCCCAGCGTCAGGCTGCGTCGCAGGCAGAGCAGGCTGAGCGGCCCTACCGGCACGGCGAGCAACAATCCGATTCCTGCCGCCTTGGCCAGAAGGATGAGAATATCGGGAGCCATGTTTGTCACATACCGCGCGACACCGGCGTTTGGCAATGAATACAAAAGGGATTCTGACGTAGGAACATAGAAACAATTGTAATATTTTATTATTTCCTTTTATAATTAAGTTATGGATGAAATTGACCGTCGTATTAAAAACGAATTGGATGCGACCGGCCGGAAGATCCTCGGTACGTTGCAGCACGAAGGCCGACTGCCGTTCAGCGAACTCGGGCGCCGGGTTGGTCTCTCCGCCCCGGCGGTGGCGGAACGCGTCCGCCGCATGGAGGACATCGGCCTCATCTCGGGTTGGCGTGCGGTCGTCGATCGCAGGCGTTTGGGCTGGACGATGACCGCGTTCATGCGGATCTCATGTCCCGGCGAGAACTACCAGGCGGTGCGTCGGCTGTCGCTCGACCTGCCGGAGGTGATCGACTGCCACCACGTCACCGGCGAGGACAGTTTCTTCATCAAGCTTGCGGTCGGGTCCGTCGAACATCTGGAGCAGGTCATCGACCGGTTCAGGGACGCTGGCCGCACGGTGTCGTCCGTCGCCTTGTCGACCATCATCGAGGACAAACCGCCCGAGATCCCGCGCAACCGATGAGCGGCCGCCGCCCCCTTGGCGTTGCCCCCGCCGCTGTGGCAGCATGCCGGCCGGTTCAGCGCGTTCAACATGACCAGGGGGAGAAGGCATGGCCTATTGGCTTATGAAGACCGAGCCGGGGGCCTGGTCGTGGCAGGACCAGGTCAGGGAAGACGTCGCCGAATGGGACGGCGTGCGCAATCACCAGGCATCAAACAACATGAAGGCGATGCAGATCGGCGACCGCGCGTTCTTCTATCATTCGGTCAACGAGAAGCGCATCGTCGGGATCGTAGAGGTCGTCCGGGAATACTACCCCGATCCGAGCGATGCGTCGGGCCGCTTCGGCATGGTCGACGTCAGGGCCCTGACGCCCCTGAACAAGCCGGTAACGCTGGCCGATATCAAGGCGCGGCCGGAATTGGAGGACTTCGCACTGGTGCGGCAGTCCCGGCTCTCGGTAATGCCGGTGACCGATGTACAGTGGAAGCTGATCTGTCGACTGGCGGAGACCGAGGCGTGAGTCTGCGGCTCTGCCCGCTCGACGACATTCCCGATGGCGAGGGTATCGGATTTTCACTTGACCGGGCGGACGCCGACCGCCATGCCGGTGGCCACATGGAGATATTCGTCGTGCGCCGCGGCGCCCGGGTTTTCGGCTACGCGAACGCCTGCCCGCACCTGTCGTCGCCGCTGGACTGGATCGAGAACCAGTTCATGACCCCCGACAAAACGCACATCATGTGTGCGACCCACGGGGCGCAGTTCCGCATCGACGACGGGCACTGCGTAGCCGGCCCGTGCGAGGGCGACATGCTCGTGCCGGTGCGCGTTTCGGTGCGGCGAGGACACGTGGTACTCGGCGTTGCGATAGCAGCGTAACTCTGTTGGCCGCCCGACCGGGCGTCACCTTTGCGCCGGTCCGACCTATCCCTTTTGGTGGGCTGGCCACCCCTATCGATTCAAAATGCTCTTAAATTCAAAGTGTTGCGCAAAATTCGCGCACGTAACAAAAAAGGAGATAAATATTCGCCACATTAGCGTTTCATTATGTTAATTTATCCGCATGGCTTTTAGGGATATCCCCCTCGGAGATTTCCTGGAAACGGCTCATCAAAGGACAATGGAAATGAAAAAACTGATTGCCAAAGGGCAGGCGAAGCCGGGGGCGCAACCCGTTGATGCGATTTCTCTGTTCCGGGAAAACCGGCGGGTCCGGGTAATCGTAACCGACAATCGCCGACTGTGCCGGGAATGTTTGAGGTTGTTGATCGAAACCTTCGATCCGAGTCTGGAGGTAGCGGAGGCCGACGAACCTGCAGTAATCCTGCAAATGTTGCACGAGGATCCGGGTTTCAGCGTTGTGCTTTACAACCTCGTGGTGCGCGGTGACGAAGGTGTGGATTTTGTCCGTGGCCTCCGCGATGCGGTCCCGGATATTCCGCTGATCGTGCTGTGCGACTACGACGATCCCGCGGTGATGCGCAGTGTGATGGAGAGTGGCGCAAAGGCCTTCCTGCCCTCGACAACGCCCAGCCCGGTGATGGTTGGCGTCCTGCGACTCGTTATTGCCGGCGGCACTTACGTGCCGCCTAACATGCTCCTCGAAGGATCGCCCACGTCATCCGCCGCCGCGGACGCACGGGCAAGGGGAGACCGCGAAGCGCTGATCGCCAGCCATTTTACCGAACTGACACCACGCCAGCGCGATGTCTTGGTACTTCTTTCGCAAGGTTACATGAATCGGGACATCGCCAGTACGCTCGGCATGTGCGAAAATACGGTCAAGGCGCATGTCAAGCAGGTCATGCGCAAACTCAACGCCAGCAACCGGACCCAGGCCGCCCTGATGGCGGATCGCCTGGTCGCCTGATCGACCCGTCAATTCCGAAATGCCCGACTGCCGCCGGCGGCGCGGCGATGCGCTGCGGTCGGCGAAGCAGTTGTCACCCGCTGCAATCTTGCGCATTATTGCCGGGCTTCACGGCAATGCGCGCCGCGCATCGGTCGAATAACACGAGTCGATTGCACGATCAGGGAGAGCCAATATCATGACGGAGATACACGTCCATCCGGTGCCTGCCGAATTTGCGAAACGGGCCCATATCGACAAGGCCGGTTACGAGACGATGTACAAGGCGTCGGTCGACGATCCGGAGTCCTTCTGGGGCGAGCACGGAATGCGCATCGACTGGATCAAGCCCTATACGAAGGTCAAGGATGTCGACTACCTGAAGAAGGTCCATATCCGCTGGTTTTATGACGGCACCCTGAATGCATCGGCGAACTGCATCGACCGGCATCTCCCGGCGCGCGCGAACCAGACCGCGATCATCTGGGAGGGCGACGATCCGAAAGACAGCAAGAAGATAAGTTATGGAGAACTTGCGGAGAATGTCGGACGGCTTGCCAACGCCCTCAAGGCCCGCGGAATCAAGAAGGGTGACCGTGTCACCATCTACATGCCGATGATCCCGGAAGCGGCGTACGCCATGCTCGCATGCGCGCGCATCGGCGCCATCCACTCGGTGGTGTTCGGCGGCTTCTCGCCCGACTCGCTGGCCGGCCGCATCCAGGATTGCGATTCCAACTGCGTGATCACCGCCGACGAGGGGGTGCGCGGCGGCCGGAAGGTGCCGTTGAAGGCCAACACTGACGCGGCGCTGAAGTCCTGCCCGACGGTCGAGACCGTGTTCGTCGTCAAGCGCACAGGCGGCAGCATCGACTGGGTCGAGGGCCGCGACGTCTGGTACCACGAGGCCTGCGGCGCCGCCTCGGCGGACTGCCCGCCGGAGGAAATGAACGCCGAGGACCCCCTGTTCATTCTCTACACGTCGGGCTCGACCGGCAAGCCCAAAGGCGTGCTCCACACCACCGGCGGCTACATGGTGTATGCGTCGATGACGCACCACTACGTATTCGACTATCACGACGGCGATATCTACTGGTGCACAGCGGACGTCGGCTGGGTGACGGGCCACACCTACATCGTCTACGGGCCGCTTGCCAACGGCGCCATTACGCTCATGTTCGAGGGCGTGCCCAATTACCCGGACTCGTCGCGCTTCTGGCAGGTGTGCGACAAGCACACGGTCAACACCTTCTATACCGCCCCCACCGCGATCCGCGCCCTGATGCGCGAGGGCAATGGGCCGGTCGAGAAGACGAGCCGCAAGTCGATCCGGCTCCTTGGCACGGTCGGCGAGCCGATCAATCCGGAAGCCTGGGAGTGGTACTACAACGTGGTCGGCGATGCCCGCTGCCCGATCGTCGACACCTGGTGGCAGACCGAAACCGGCGGCATCCTGATCACGCCGCTGCCCGGCGCCATCGACCTCAAGCCCGGTTCGGCGACGCTGCCGTTCTTCGGCGTCCGGCCGGAGATCGTCGACGCGGACGGCAAGGTCCTCGAAGGCGCGTGCGAGGGCAACCTCTGCATCGCCGATTCCTGGCCCGGCCAGATGCGGACCGTGTTCCGCGACCACGACCGGTTCGTGCAGACCTATTTCTCGACTTACAAGGGCAAGTACTTCACCGGCGACGGCTGCCGCCGCGACGCGGACGGCTACTACTGGATCACCGGCCGCGTCGACGACGTAATCAACGTCTCGGGGCACCGCATGGGCACGGCCGAGGTCGAGAGCGCGCTGGTCGCCCACCCGAAGGTGGCGGAAGCTGCGGTGGTCGGTGCGCCGCACGACATCAAGGGGCAGGGCATCTACGCCTACGTAACCCTCAATGTCGGCGAGCAGCCGACTGACGAGCTCAAGAAGGAGCTGGTGCAATGGGTCCGCAAGGAGATCGGGCCGATCGCCTCGCCGGACTGGCTGCAGTGGGCGCCCGGCCTGCCGAAGACGCGTTCCGGCAAGATCATGCGGCGTATCCTGCGCAAGATCGCCGAGAACGACTACTCGAACCTCGGCGACACATCGACCCTCGCCGATCCCGCCGTCGTCGACGACCTCGTGGACAACCGGCAGAACCGCTGAACGGGGCCGTGCCACTCGGACGGCGCTGCGAGACGGTTCCAATACCTGCCACGAGGCGGTAGTGTCGCCGCGATGACGGCCGCGTTCACCCATGTCGCCCTGCACGTCCGCGACCTGCAGGCCTGCGTTGCCTTCTATCGCGAGTTCTGCGGCCTGAAGGTGGTTCATGCGCGCGGCGAAGCCGGCAGTCCCGATGCTGTCTGGCTGGCGCAGGAAGGGCGCGAGCGTGAGTTCATCTTCGTCCTGCTGCCGGGCGGCCCCGGCCGCGGCCAGGCGGAAACCGATTACAGCCATTTCGGATTCGCCCTCGACAGTCGCGACGCGGTCGACGCCATCGCGGTACGAGCGGAACGGGCCGGCTGCCTGTTGTGGCCGCCGCGCGAAGAGCCGTATCCCGTCGGCTACTACTGCGGACTGCGCGATCCGGACGGCAATGCGGTCGAGTTCTCCTACGGCCAGCCGCTGGGTCCCGGCGCGGGAGACGGACAGCTGTGAACAGAGAGGACCCTCAGGTTCTGGGCGACCGGATCCGTGCCGGCGATCGGCGAGCGCTGGCGCGCGGAATCACGCTGGTCGAATCGACCCGCAACGACCATCGCGGTACGGCGGACGAGCTGCTGCAAATCCTGCTGCCGCATTCCGGCAACTCCATCCGAATTGGCATCACCGGCGTTCCCGGCGTCGGCAAGTCCACATTCATCGAGGCCTTCGGCCTCTACGTCATCGGCCAGGGCCACCGCGTCGCGGTGCTGGCGGTCGATCCGTCCTCGAAACGCAGCGGCGGCTCGATCCTTGGTGACAAGACCCGCATGGAAGAACTGTCGAAGAACGACGCCGCCTTCATCCGGCCGTCGCCGGCAGGCGAGACGCTGGGCGGCGTTGCCCGGCGCACGCGCGAGGCGATGCTGCTGTGCGAGGCCGCGGGGTTCGACGTGGTGTTCGTCGAGACGGTCGGAGTCGGTCAGTCGGAGACCGCGGTCGCGGAGCTCACCGACCTGTTCCTGCTGCTGCTGCTGCCCGGTGGCGGCGACGAGTTACAAGGGCTGAAACGCGGCATCGTCGAGATGGCCGACCTCGTACTCGTCAACAAGGACGACGGGGATCTCGCCGACGCGGCGCAACGCGCGGCTTCGGAATACCGGGCGGCGCTGCACCTCCTTGGTGCCGGCACCGCGGACTGGCCGGTGCCGGTCGCAACCTGTTCGGCATTGACCGGCAAGGGGATCGACGAAGCCTGGCAGTGGGTCGAAACCTTTCGGACGACGATGGCTCCGACCGGCGCCCTCGCCGTCCGCCGCGCTGCACAGGCCCGCGCCTGGATGTGGAGCGAGATCCGCGAGGGCCTGATGGAGACCTTGAAGGCCAATCGAGCCGTGGCCGATTGCCTGCCCGCGCTGGAGGCCGATGTGGGCGAAGGCCGGATCACCCCCGCGGCGGCGGCACGCAGGCTTCTGGACGCATTTCTGAAAGAAGAATCTTGAGGGAAGCCGATCGCCGGGCCGGCGGTCAGCTGAACGGCCAGGGCAGGCGCCAGAACTCCTGCATGAGGCCGGGCGGAAAATCGCGGTTGAGTGCCGAGGCGATGACCAGGAGAATGGTCAGCCCGGCAGCGGTCAGGAGAAGGCTGCGCAGCCAGCCCACGCCACCCCGTACGCGCAGGAAGCCGACGAAGAACAGAGACAGCGCGATCACGAAGCCGAACACCGCCGTCGCCAGCAGCAGCGCCCCGAACCAGGACAGCGTGGCCCACAAGCCGTGCGGCGCGTCCGCGTCCTCTCCGCGCACCTCTCCGTCGTAGAAGATGTTGTCGGTTGCGCGTCGGCGCAGCATCTGTAGCAACAAGATGATCGCGCCAACCAGTGTGAGGCCGCTGACCATCGCCGGGAATATCTTGTCGATGAGCACGCCGATCGACAGCGAATCCACAAACATCCCGGCAAGGAAGGCGGCAATGACAAGCGTGAAGAGGATCGCCGGCCGCTTGTCCCAGGGCTGTTCCGCCTCAGGCGCGCCAAGGATTGCCTTGACCTGCCTTGCGCCGAGCCAGACCGATACCACGGTGATGGCGATCAGTGCGATGACAATTGGAGACAGTATATAACCGAGCCCTTCCGAGAAATCGCGGCCGAAACGCAGGATCGAAATCTGCGTCGCCTGGTAGGTGTAGACCTCGGCCTGGTTGGCGAGCACGAAACCGATCAGGAAGGCGGGGCGCGGCCAGGCGAAGCGGCGCATGAAGATACCCAGGATGCCGACGCCGACCAGGGCACAGAGATCCCAGAGCGTCTGCCGCGACTGGAACGCGGCGAAGGTGATCATCATGAACAGGAATGGCACCAGGACCGGAAAATGGATGGTCGTCAGCCGTGCGATACCGCCGGACAGCAGGAGGCACAGCCCGGCGCCCACGACGTTGGCAAGCGCCAGCGACCAGACGACCGTGTAGGTCGTCGGCAACTCGTTGCGCACCATCTGTGGTCCGGCGTCGTAGCCCAGCAGGATCATGCCCCCGATGAAGACCGCCATCGAGCCGGAGCCGGGAATGCCGAACAGCAGGGTCGGCACGAGCCCGCCGCCTTCCTTGGCGTTGTTGGAGCTCTCCGGGCCGATCACGCCGCGGATCTCGCCGGAGCCGAAACGCGACCTGTCCTTCGTGGTCTGCATGGTGTGGCCGTAAGCGATCCAGTCCACGACCGAACCGCCGAGCCCCGGGATCACGCCGACGATCACACCGATTACGGCGCAGCGAATCGACAACCAGATATTGCGCCACCAATCGCGCACCCCGTCCAGCCAGCCCGCGCCGAGCTTCGCGTCCTTGGCGATCGCCCGATCCTGGCGCAGCAGCGACACGATCTCCGGAATGGCAAAGATGCCGAGCCCGACGATGACGAGTTGCAGACCGTCCTGCAGGTACCAGCTGCCGAAATCGAGGCGCGACGAGCCCTGTGCCGGCGCCTCGCCGATGGCGCCGACCGCCATCCCGAGCCCGGCGGCCACAAGTCCCTTCATCAGGCTCTGGCCGGCCAGCACGCCGACCATCGAGAATCCGAGGATCGTCAACATCAGCAGCTCGGGCAGGCCGAAGGCGAGCACGATCGGCCGCGCGACGACAATGAAGAACGTCAGCACGACGGCGCCGAACAGCCCGCCGAACAGCGACGAGACAAAAGCCGCGGAGAGCGCGCGCGCCGCATGCCCCTGTTTGGCCAGCGGGAACCCGTCGAGCACGGTGGCCTGCGAGGCCGACGATCCCGGGATGCCCATCAGCACTGAGGCGAAGGTGTCCGATGTCGGGATCACCGCCACCAGCCCGACCATCATGGCCAGGCCGGAAACGGGATCCATGCCGTACAGAAAGGGCAGGACCAGGGAAAGGCCGGCGATGCCGCCGAGGCCTGGGAAGACGCCAACGGAAAGCCCCAGCAGGACGCCCACCACCAGCCAGCCCAGATGGTCTAACGTCAGGATGAGCGAAAAGGCCTCAGCCAACGCGGGAAGCGCGAGGCTCATGACGTCCATTATGCAAATCCCCCGGAAAGGGTTCGGGCGACCGCCGCCGGCCGACCCGACCCCGCCGAGTCGCGGCCCCTACTTGGCGAGATCGACGCCGTAGCGTTCCTTCAGCCAGTTCTTGACCCAGGCTTTCGCCTCGGCATCCACCTCGGTTCCCAGTTCCTTGTAGGTCTTGGCCGCCTTGCCCGTGACCTGCGGATAGTCGCCCAGCGCCACCTTCGCCAGCTGCTTGAAGTCGGGCCGTGCAATGACCGCCGCGAAGGCCTTTGTGTAAGTGTCGACCAGTTCCTGGCTTGCACCCTTGGGCAGGAAGACCATCTTCTGGGCCGGGAAACCAGCGGTGAAGAACGCTTTCCAGGCATTCCAGGCCGGGCCGGACGGGGCCTTGCCCATCATCTCGGTATAGACCTCCTTGAAGGTCGGGACGTCGGGGAAGTTCGTATCGCGGACGATGTTGCCGTCATCGTCAAGGGCCCCCCACGTCATCATCGGCACCGCCTTGCCGCTTTCGACCAGCGGGGTCACCTTCGAGAGGTAGGCCGACGAGGTCTGGTAGTCGATGTTCGCTTCGCCGCGCTCGAACATCAGCCGACCGTCGCCACGGCCCTTGATGCCGAAAACCGGGTCGACCTTGAGGCCCAGCATCTCCCAGGCGAGGAGCGGCACCAGATCGAGGCGGGTGGCGCCCTGGGAGCCATAAATGAATCGGGTCTCCAGCAGCGACTTTTTGTCCCGCTGCCATTTTGCCCCGAGGTCAGGCGGCAGGTAAGCAACGCCGCCGGTCGCCGAGGCCAGGACCACGGTCCAGTCGCGGTAGTCGAACTTGACCCGCCTGTCACCCAGCAGATAGGGGAACTGGGTGGAACCGGACGTTCCGAGTATGGTCAGGCCGTCGGGCTCGGCCCGCTGGGCGAAGAAATTGGCGCCCTTGGTGGAGCCGGCGCCGGGCATGTTCTTGACAACGACCGTCGGCTTGCCGGGCAGAGCCTCGGACAGCAGCGGCGCATAGAAACGCGCCCATTTGTCGGAACCGCCGCCCTCCGAAAACGGGATGATCCATTCGATTGTCTTGCCTGAGAAATCGACGTCAGCCGCCGCCGGGCCGGAAGGACCAAGAACGACCGTCGCCGCTGCGCCCAGCGCGGCCGCGATGAAGACTCTGCGATTCATTGCCTGGACTCCCTGTTATTGAACACTTCGTTCATGTTTTGCTTACTTTCGCGTTTTCTCCGGGCTGTTGCAAACGGTTCTTGGCCGGCTCAATCCGGCACGAACACTTGGCCCTCGAAAATGCGGCGTGCCGTGCGCAGGATCTCGGCGCGTACGACCCGCATGCCGCCCGTCGCGTCCGGCGCCAGTTCGACGGCGACCTGGATCCGGCCTGAGGGGTGCTCGATGTCGACCGTGCCCGATTCGCGCACCGGGCCGCCGATCACCTCGGCAGCGACCGTGCCTTCCATGCAGCAGGCGGTAGCAACACAGATGGCGCCGGTCGCTGCGTGTGCCCGATGGCACTCGTGCGGCGTCAGGTAGCGTGACGTGATCGTCCCACCTTCGCGCGGCGCAGACAGCAATCCGATCTTCGGCGTGACCAGCGCAGATACGTCGCCGAGCCCCATGCGACGCCCGGCTTCCAGGCGCATCCGCTCGAGCCGCGCATAGAGGTCCCGCATCTCGTCGATCGCCTCGGCCGCCTCGTCGCCGCGCAGGCCCACGGCGTCGGCCCGCAGCATCATCATCGGCATGGCGTTGTCGATCAGCGTGACCGGGATGCCCTCGATCTCCTCCTGCCGCTCGCCCGAGGCGAACAGCGCCCCGGTCACCGCCCCCTCGGTATTGGTGAACGCCATGCGGATCGGCGCCGCGGTGCCGTTGACGCCGTCGATCGCCTGGTCGCCCTCATAGGTCACCTTGCCGCCGGGGGTCTGCACCGTCTCCTCGACCAGCGCGCCGGTATTCACATTGTGGACGCGCACCTTGGTCTCCGGATCCCGCGCGGCAACCATGCCCTCCTCGATGGCGAAGGGGCCCACGCCGGACAGCATGTTGCCGCAGTTGGGCTTGGTATCGACGATCGCCTCGGTGACCGAAACCTGCGCGAACAGGTAATCGACGTCGGCATCGTCGCGGGCAGACGGGCTGACGATCGCGACTTTGCTGGTCTGGATATAGGTGCCGCCGATGCCGTCCACCTGCATCGGATGCGGTGATCCCATGACCGACAGCAGCACGCGGTCGCGCTCGGCAATGTCCGAGGGCAGGTCCGACGCCTTGAAATAGGGCCCGCGCGAGGTGCCGCCGCGCATGATGACGCACGGAATTCGCTTTGTGCCCATCAGGTCCTCCCTGCCGCCGCGCCGGCGCCGGCGATGCGCCCGAAGACGGTGCCGGACATCAGCCCGGTGCCGCCGGGGTAGTTGAAGCAGAAGATGCCGCCGACCAGCTCGCCCGCGGCGTAAAGGCCCGGGATCGGCGCCATGTCGATGTCGATCACCTGACCCGTATCCGGGTCGATGCGCAGGCCGCCGAAGGTGAAGGTGATACCGCAAGTGATCTGATACGCCTCGAAGGGCGGCTCGTCGATGCGATTGGCCCAGTTCGACTTCGGCACTGCGAGGCCGTGCGTGGCCCTGCCGTCCTTGATATTGGGATCGAACGGGGTGTCGGTGTCGACCGCATCGTTGTAGGCGGCGATCTCGGCAAGGAAACTCTTCGGATCGACCCCTTCCAGCTTCGCGGCCAGGTCCTCGAGCGTGTTCGCGGTGACCTTGGTGACCCGTTTGATGCGGTACTCGTCGCGCAAGAGATGGGTGACCTTGCGGTCGAAGATCTGCCAGGCAAACTGGTCCGGCTGGTTCAGCACCTCACGGCCGTAT
This sequence comes from Alphaproteobacteria bacterium, assembly GCA_041602815.1. Taxonomy (GTDB): domain Bacteria; phylum Pseudomonadota; class Alphaproteobacteria; order UBA8366; family JADFVY01. The sequence goes on from JBFIFO010000010.1 coordinate 32,564, forward strand.
TTCGCATAGGTATAGTTGCGGAAATCCGCGCCCTCGTCGACGAAGCGCCGGCCCTGGGCATTGACCAGCAGGCCCCACGGGTAGGAATGCTTCTGAAAGTTGTCGCCGACCGTCAAGTCGCCGAATTCCGGCGCGTTGTAGTCCCAGCCGACGGCATGGCAGCCCGACCAGTTGCCATAGGGCGAGGCGCCGATGTCGAGCGCCATGCGGATTCCGTCGCCGGTGTTGAAACGCGTGCCCCGGACCTTGGCGAGTTCCCAACCCGGACCGAGATAGCGTGTCCGCCACTCCGGATTCGACTCGAATCCGCCGCTTGCCAGCACCACACAGTCGCCGCGTACGTCATGCAGCGCGCCGTCGCTCTTCACGCGGACGCCGGAGACCTTATGGCCGTCGAAAATGAGGTCGACGACCCGCGCGCCGTAACGGATGTCGATCCCCATGACTTTGGCGATCTCCGTTTGACGATCGACGAGGCCGGGGCCACCGCCCCAGGATTCCACCGTCAAGCCGCCCCAGAACTTGAACTTGCCATCGATCCTGAACGCCTGGCGCCCGTAGATCGGCACGAAACGCACGCCGTTCTCACGCAGCCAGAGCATGCCCTCGAGCGACCGTCGGACCAGCCGCTCGCACAGCTCCGGGTCGGTGCGGAAGCGGGTCACCCGGAACATGTCGTCGAAAAACTGGTCGGTCGTATAGGTGCCGAAGTCGGTGTTCGCGACCTCGTCCTCGGTGAGGTCGGGGATGATCGCCTTCAGGTCGTCGATTCCGTCATAGGCGACGCGGAACGCGCCGGCGGTGAACCGGCTGTTGCCGCCATTCTCTTCTTCCGGCGCACGCTCCAGCATCAGCACCGTCGCCCCGGCCTCGCGGGCCGTAAGCGCGGCGCAGAACGCCGCGTTCCCCGCACCGACCACGATGACGTTGCATTCCGCCGCGGCCATGGCCTCCGTTCCCCTTGGCTTGGCTCGATCCGGCGCCTTGCATGCGCCGCCATCGCCGATATGTCAAGGCAGACCGCCTGGACGCCAAATCCCGCCTTGACGCGCCCCCCAGCGCTGCACTAAATAGGCGCGCCTGCGGGGCGGAAATGCCGCCCCGCACAGGTTTATTTGTCACAGCCAGGGATGTCGGAACCATGGCCCGACGGTGCATCATAACGGGCAAGGGTGTGCAGGCCGGCAACAACGTCAGCCACGCGCACAACAAAACCCGCCGTCGCTTTCTGCCAAACCTTCAGAGGGTTTCGCTGCAGAGCGAGGCGCTGGGCGAGGCCGTGCGTATGCGCATCACCACGGCGGCGCTGCGCAAGATCGAAAAGAACGGCGGGCTCGATGCGTGGATACTGGGGACACCGAACCGCAAGCTGTCCATCGAGGCACGCCGGCTTAAGCGGCGGATCGAACGGAAGGCGGTGCAAGCCGGCTGACGCCTGGCACAGCCGAATTTCGCGCAAGCCTGCGGACCGCCGCGGGCTTTTGCGTTTTTTGCCGGAAACAGAACCAGAGCCCGGACGGGCGATAAGTACATCTGGATACGCATGCCGTGCGAAGCCTGCCGGCCCCCGGCATGTGGCGGATTACGGCCGCTTGCATTAGTATCGAGCGGCCGAGCGTTGCAGACGAACCGGAGAGAGCGGTGTTCGCAAGACGGGATGTCCTGAAGGGGATGGCAAGTGCGCCGCTGGCGAGTCTTTCGCTGGCCGCGATCCTCGCCGACCCCGGGCTGGCACGCGCCGCCGCCGCAAACCTCCACGAATATACGATCAACACGCCAACCGGGCGGCGGGTCAGCGGGGCCCTGGCGATGCCGCTGGGCGTGCCGGCGCCGACCGTCGTTCTGATCCATGAATGGTGGGGTTTGAACGACCAGATCAAGGCGGTGACGGCCGAGCTCGGCAGACTCGGCTTTCTCGCGGTTGCCGTTGACCTGATGGACGGCCATGTGGCAACGACGCGGGACGAGGCACGGGCCCTTGTCCAGACACTGGAGCCTGCGGCAGCGGCCGATACACTTGCCGGATGGATCGAATGGCTGCGGGTGCACGACGCGTCGAACCGCAAGATTGGAACGGTCGGCTGGTGTTTCGGCGGGGGTTGGTCGCTCAACGCCTCGATCGCGACACCGGTCGAGGCGACGGTCATCTATTACGGGCGGGTCAACCGCACCGCGGACGATCTGAAGATGCTGAAAGGACCGGTCCTCGGGCACTTCGCGACGAAGGACCCTTTCATAGATCTGGCGATGGTCTCGACCTGGGAGAAAGAGATGGACAAGGCGGGCAAAGCCTACACGACCCACTGGTACGAGGCCGATCACGGGTTCGCGAATCCGACCAGTGCGCGCTACGATGAGGCGGATGCCAGGCTCGCCTGGGAACGCACCCTGGCTTTCTTTGGCAGTCATCTGTGACCGGCGGCCGGGGCGAGACGCGTGCTTAAGCGCCTGCTGATCATCGCCGTCGGCCTGGTCGTGGGCGCCGGTGCGGCGCAGTCGCCGGAGTTCATCCAGCAATACACGCAGCGGCTCGGCGGATGGCGCGACGCCTATGCGCAACAGCTCGCGGATCTCGACCAGCGCGCGAGCGAGGCCGGCGTCGACCGCGATGCGTATATCGACGCGCTGCGCAAGAGCGACGATCCCAATGCGGTCCGCGAAGGCGCGTATCTGGCGCTGCTGCCGGGTTACCAGGCGGCGCTCGACAAGGCGTACGAAGATCTTACCGGGGCGGCGCCCTGGATGCGGCTACCGACCTTTGTCCAGCACTATAACGGTGAGTTGGCAATCCGCGTGTGGCGCGACTACAAGCCAGCGCTGCCGACGACGACGGAAGGCCTGGCCTACGGTGGCGTCGGCTTCCTCGGCGGCTGGTTCGCGGTCGCGCTGGCCAGCTTGCCGTTCCGGATGTGGCGCCGCCGTCGCGAGGCCGCTCGCGAGCGCATCGACTTGTTGTGACCTGTCGCAAAACCGTCTCCGCCAAGGCGCGGTATGGTTGGGGCTCTCCTGCGATCTTCGCTTAGGGGACGCCCGTGGCGATGTAAACAAGGCCGAAATAGGCCTCTTCATATGTCGTATCGTGCAGGTGGCGGGACATCGACTCCCAGGGGCGGCGCGTGGCGATATACTTCCACAACGCTTTCGCGAGTCGTGAAGTCGTTCGGCATGGCGAGCGAAAGCAAGCATGGTCGCAGGATCGGTGTGCACCGGACCGTGCGCGCGACCAGCGAGACTCAGACGCGACGTTGTCCCCTGGCAACGGCGCGTATTGGCATACGACGCTGCGGACCGGGGTCCTCGTCGAACAGTTCCGTCAATTTTTCCATCATGGTGCCGCCGAGCTGCTCGACGTCCATGATCGTGACCGCACGCCGGTAATAGCGGGTCACGTCGTGGCCGATGCCGATGGCGACCAACTCCACCGGCGAGCGCGTTTCGATGTAGTCGATGACGTCCCGCAGGTGCCGTTCGAGATAGTTGCCGGCATTGACCGAGAGCGTCGAATCGTCGACCGGCGCGCCGTCCGAGATGACCATCAGGATGCGGCGCTGCTCGGGTCGGGCGATCAACCGGTTGTGCGCCCACAAGAGCGCCTCGCCGTCGATGTTCTCCTTCAGCAGTCCTTCGCGCAGCATCAGCCCCAGGTTCTTGCGAGCCCGGCGCAGCGGGGCATCCGCGGTCTTGTAAATGATGTGACGGAGGTCGTTGAGACGGCCGGGATTTCCGGTCTTGCCCGCGCCGATCCACTTCTCGCGGCACTGCCCGCCCTTCCAGGCCCGCGTCGTGAAACCGAGAATCTCGACCTTGACTCCGCAACGCTCCAGCGTGCGGGCCAAGATGTCGGCGCTCATGGCGGCGATGGCGATCGGCCGACCGCGCATGGATCCCGAATTGTCGAGCAGCAGCGTCACCACCGTGTCGCGGAACTCAGTATCCTGCTCCTGTTTGAACGACAGCGGCGTCAGCGGGTTGGTCACGACCCGGTCGAGCCGTGCCGTATCGAGCAGGCCTTCTTCGAGGTTGAACTCCCACGACCGCGTCTGTTTGGCCAGAAGCCGCCGCTGCAGCCGATTGGCGAGTTTGCCGATGATTCCCTGCAGGTGGTTGAGCTGCTGGTCCAGCATATGGCGCAAGCGGGTCAGCTCCTCCGGATCGCACAGGATTTCGGCGTCGACGATCTCGTCGAATTCCTCGGTGAAGATCTTGTAAAAGGGCTCGCGCGGCAGATTGGTCAGATCGCTCTCGTGTCGCTTCATGCCGGGGTCGCCCGGCGTCTCGCCGCCAGGCGCGGCCAGCGCCTCGCCGTCGCCAGCCTCGCCGGCTTCCTGCAATTCCATGTCGCCGGTATCGGCGGCGAGGCTGTCAGACAGCGCCTGCTCCAGCTTGCCGCTTCCCTCCACTTCGTCCGACGCCGTTTCCGTTCCCTGATCCTCGTCCTCGCCCTGTTCGTCCGTGGTCTCGCCGGCTTCACCCGGGTCCTCTTCACCGAGCTCGATATCAAGGTCCGAGATCAACTTGCGCACGGCCTCGCAATAAGTTGCTTGATCGTCGACGCTGCGCGACAGATCCATCAGTGCACGCTTCAGTTTCCGGTCGAGCAGCGGGCGCCATTTGTCCCACGCCTTGCGGGCGGCGGGGGGCGGCGGGGCCCCGGTCAGCGCCTCGCGGGCCATCAGGCGGACCACCTCCGGCATCGTTGCCTCGGTGGTATCCTCGATAACGCCGAACCCTTCGCGCCGGTAGCCCTCCTCGAGGGCGGCCGACAGATTCTCGGCGACCCCGGCCATCGCACGCGCTCCGATCGCCTCGACCCGCGCCTGTTCCAGCACGTCAAAGAGCACCGGGGCAACGTCACCGGTCGGCTTGCGCCGGGCATGCAGGACCGCGTCATGGAACCGCAGCTTGAGGGCGGCGGCGTCGGCCTCGCCTCGCACATACGCGATTTCCTCGGCCGGCAGATCCCGGCTCGGCAACGGGACGCGCACCCGCGGGCCGTCGCCGCCCGCGGATTCCGTGCCATAGGTGAGTTCCGCGTCGTCGCGGCCCGCGATCGCGCGAAAGGCCGCGTTGTTCGCGCGCTTGAAAACGTCGATCGGGGATTCGGTGTCGGCCATGCCCGTTCCGGTCAGACCAGCGACGCCTTCACTCCCGACTCCGGCAGGTCGGTGCCGAAACAGCGCTGATAGTACTCGGCGACCACGGGGCGCTCCATCTCGTCGCATTTGTTCAGGAAGGTCACCCGGAACGCAAAGCCGATATCATCGAACATCTCGGCGTTCTCGGCCCAGGTGATCACGGTTCGCGGCGACATGACGGTCGAGATGTCGCCGTTCACGAAGCCGGCGCGTGTCAGGTCGGCGAGCATGACCATGGCCCCGAGCGTCTTGCGGCCGTCATCGGTGTCGTACTTCGGAACCTTCGAGAGGACGATGCGCACCTCCTCGTCGTGCGGCAGGTAGTTCAGCGTCGTCACGATGTTCCAGCGGTCCATCTGGCCCTGGTTGATCTGCTGGGTGCCGTGATAGAGGCCGGTGGTATCGCCGAGCCCGATCGTGTTGGCGGTGGAGAACAGGCGGAACCAGGGATGCGGCCGGATCACGCGACTCTGGTCGAGCAGCGTCAGCCGGCCCTCGACTTCGAGGATGCGCTGAATGACGAACATCACATCCGGGCGCCCGGCGTCGTATTCGTCGAAGCACAGGGCGCAAGGGTTCTGCAGCGCCCAGGGCAGGATGCCCTGGCGGAACTCGGTGATCTGCTGGCCGTCACGCAGCACGATCGCGTCCTTGCCGATCAGGTCGATACGGCTGATATGGCTGTCCAGGTTGACTCGCACGCAGGGCCAGTTGAGGCGGGCGGCGACCTGCTCGACATGCGTTGATTTTCCGGTGCCGTGATAGCCCTGGATCATGACGCGGCGGTTGTAGGCGAAGCCGGCCAGGATCGCGAGCGTGGTGTCATGGTCGAAGACATACGCCTCGTCGATGTCGGGTACGTAGTCCGAAGCGCTGGAGAAGGCGGGGACCTCCATATCGGACTCGATCCCGAAGGTCTGGTGCACCGACACCTTGATGTCGGGAGCGTCCAGCTCATGGGCGCGTTGCGAATCGTGTTCGCTCGAAGTCGTCATCGGTCTGTTCCAGTTGCAAGAAATTCGGGTGCCGAGCGGGGCATGCGCCGGAGCGTACTCGTCAGTCGCTCAGCAGTTTCTTCAACGTCGCGTACGCTTCATTGATATCCTTCAACCGTTCCTCGGCCAGCTTGTCGCCGCCGTTGGCGTCCGGATGGTTCAGCTTGACGAGTTCCTTATATCTGGCTTTCAGGCGGGTCAAGTTCAACGGTGGTTCAAAGTTCATAATTGCCAGCGCCTTTGCTTCCGCGCTTTCCGGGTGGACGCCCGCCATATGGGCCTGCGCATGCCGGCGCGACTGTGCCCGGTCATCGTCGAAGAACCCGAAGCCGTCGTGGATCGACGTCGTGGAGCGCATGAATCGACGGTATCCCCCGATCCGCGCGCCGAGCGGCCAGGTCGGACGCTGCCACGTCGTATCACGCCGCGTTTCCGCCTCGACTTCTTCCTGCGTCATTCCCGCATAGTAATTCCAAGCCTTGTTGTATTCGCGCACGTGATCGAGGCAGAACCATCGGTATTCGTGCAGCTGCGCACGCGATTTCGGCGCACGGAACTCCCCCGCTTCACCGCAGTCCGGGTGATCGCAGTTCCGGAACGGCGCGCGTGACTTGCCGAAATCGATGGATCGCGGGTCTTTCCTCATTGCGTAATTATGGGATTTGCCCCGCCCCGAAGCAAGCTCCGGCGGCTTGACGCGGGGAGGCAAAGTCCGCATATCCAGCGCAGCAATATCGCCGCCGCAGAATTGACCCGACAGCGAATCGACAGCAAAGAGACAAGGCCATGACCGTAGCCGACGACATTCGCAGTAAGCTGACGAACGGGCTTTCACCTACACGACTCGAGATCGTGGACGAGTCCGCCAAGCACCAGGGGCACGCCGGCTGGCGGCCGGGCGGTGAAACCCATTTCAATGTCACGGTCGTATCTGCGGCCTTCGATGGCAAATCACGTGTCGACCGGCAGCGCATGGTTTTCGAAATCCTCGCCGATGAAATGGCGGGTCAGGTGCACGCGCTGGCGCTGACGACACGCGCTCCCGCGGAAGACTAGCGTCAAGCCTGTCCGGTTCGGGCCGGATCGGTAACGCTCCGGACGGCCGGGCGCCGCCGATCGCTGAAGGTATCAGGGCTTCGCGTCCAGTATCGCCTTGAGCAGGTCGATCGGCGACATGTCGTTGTGCGCTGCGGCCACCGCCTTCATTTTGTCGCCCGGCGCGGCCTCGATGCCGCCGGCCCGTAATCGCGCCAGAACGGTCTCCAGGGGCACACCAGTCGTTTCGGCGATCTCGGCGATGGTCTTCTGACCGAGGCCCGTGCCGGCGTAGCGTAGCCTGAGATGGCCCGCGAACTTGTTCACCAGGTAGTTCTTGAACGGCTTCCAGTTGAACACGAGATGGATCAGCCCGACGAGCACGAACAGCAAGCTGAAAAAGATGTGGACGGCCACCCAGTCGGTCTTTTCGAGGCCCAGCAGGGCCCAGTCGGTCCAGTGGGTGACCCGTCCGGGCGGTGTCATGAAGAGTATCAGGCCGGTGCCGGTCATGACCACGAATCCGCCGAACACGACGAAGGCGACAAGGCCGCGCGGCCGGAAACTGCGCTTGTATGACATGGACCGCTCCCCGGGTGAGCGGGATTAATTATATTAAATTATACTAATATAAATTGCCCGCATGAATGCAGTAGGATCTCTGGCGCGAGCGGGCCGCGAGGTGACAACCGTCCACGCCTGTTTGTTTTGTACGGTCTTCGGACGGTGACCTTCCGGACGGCCCGGGTTATGATCCGGCGGCGTGTCATACCGGAAGTGAGAGATGGCCAACTCGAAAATCGTCACCGCGGCGCTGCTGATCATCGGCAACGAGATCCTGTCGGGGCGCACCAAAGACGCCAATCTTCCCTTTATCGCCGGGGGACTGGGCGAGATGGGTATCCGTCTGTCCGAGGTACGCGTGGTGCCCGACGTCGCGGAGGAGATCATCGGCGCCGTCAACGCGCTGCGTGAGAAATACGATTACCTCCTGACCACGGGCGGGATCGGCCCGACCCACGACGACATCACGGCGGAATGCGTTGCAGCTGCGCTGGGACGCAAACTGATCCAGAATCCGGAGGCGCGTCGGCGCCTGGAGGAACGCTGGGCCGAGACCGGCATAGAGATGAACGAGGCGCGGCTGCGCATGGCCAACACGCCGGAAGGCGCGACGCTGATCGACAATCCCGTGTCTGCGGCACCGGGGTTCCAGGTCGAGAACGTGTTCGTCATGGCCGGGGTGCCCAAGATCATGCAGGCAATGTTCGGTAGTCTGCGCGAGCGCCTGGTCGGCGGGGCCCCGCTGCTGTCGCGCAGCATCGTATGCAATCTGCCAGAAGGACAGATCGCGGCCGGGCTGGGCGCGTTGCAACAGAAGTATCCGGGGGTCGACATCGGCAGTTATCCATCCTATGCGCAGAGCGGCTTTCGTGTCGCCGTGGTGTTGCGCCACACCGACTCCGACGTCCTCGAGGTGGCGATGCGCGACGTGATGGCGTTGATCGCAGAGCTTGGCGGGGAGGCGGAACAGCAACGGCTCTGAGTCGGGGCCGCATGGCCGAGCGTTGGTTGACCGCGGCTCCGCAAGGCTTGCCGGCCGTCACGTTGGACAGCCCGATAGTGATCACGGTTTATTCAAGAAATGTTCTACAAATTGTCTAAAAATGCGATATAATACGAGATTGTAATCAGGACAGGGAACACCGTGAGATCGAAGAAAATCCGATTCGGACCCGGTGATACGCTCGGCGGCACCGCGCCGTTGATCATGTTGCGGGACATCCACGCCTATCAGCCGCGGCGGCGCCGCGCGCGGCGTGGCCGTGGGATCGGCCTGTTGTTCCTGGTGGCGGTTTTCAGCCTGGGGGCCCTGCTGATCGTCGACAGTATCCAGCGCGGCACACTGACCTCACTGTTACCGTGATACCCGGTCGCGTATCGGGCCCGGCTCTCGAAAATCCATTCTGTTCGCGTCCGCCAAAGGACTGTATGGTGCGCGCCTGACGCCCGCTTGGCGAAATTGGTAGACGCAACGGACTTAAAATCCGTTTCCCTCCGGGGAGTGCCGGTTCGACTCCGGCAGCGGGCACCAATTCCCGCGGTGCGCCGTGGAAGGGCGGGATGTTGCGTCGTGCCCGCGCTCAGTTGCCGCGGCCCTTGGACCTCAGAAACTCCCGTGCCCGCTGCGGGTATTTGCCCGTCTCCTCCAGCGCCAGTTCGGTCATGATCGCTGTGGCCTCGTCGCACCGGTCGCATTCTTCGAGCGCCAGCGCCCGATAGAACAGGGTGCGCGGCGCCGTCGAGTCCGGTTCCGTCACACAGTCGAGCCGGCGCAGTGCGTCCAGGGGCTCGCCGCGGGACAGCGCCAGCACCGCGAGGTCGACAGTCGCCTTCGCGTTGCCCGGATCGAGGGCGAGGATCCGCTCCAGCTCCCGCGCTCCGTCGGCCCGCCGGCCGCGCGCCATGAGGACGGTGGCGAGGTGATGCCGCGCCGAGAGGTCTTCGGGCGCCAGGGCGAGCGCGCGCCGCAGCGCCTCGGTGGCCGATCCGAGGTCGTGCGCCGCGAACAGGACGACCCCGAGCTGTACCCACGCCCTGGCCAGCTGCGGATCCAGTCGAACGGCCTGGCGCAACTCCTCGACCGCTTCGGGCACCCGGTCCTGCGATGCGATCACCGTGCCGAGCGCGGTGCGCAGCTGGGCGTCCGCGGGCTTGACCCGAAGCGCCGCACGCCAGGCGGCCTCGGCCTCGTCGAGCCGCCCCGAAACCATCAGGAGCTTGGCCAGATTGTCCCACGCCAGGACGTTGCCGGGGTCCAGTTGCACGGCCGTGTCGAGCGAACGCAGCGCGGCCGGCATATCGCCTTTCGCCGCCCAGGCGGATCCGAGATTGGCGTGGGCCATGCTCTTGCCGGGCTCGAGCTCAAGGGCCCGCTGGTAGAGCTCGATCGCCGTGTCCACCGCACCCTGCTGGGCCCGCACGAAGCCGAGGTTGTTGTATGCGGTGGCATTGGCGGAATCGAGCTTGAGCGCAGCCTCGTATTCCCGGCACGCGCCGTCGAGATCGCCCTCCATGTGCAGCAGCGCCCCGCGGTTGACGTGGTCGCGTGCCGACAGTTCGCTGGTTTTTGCCATGTTCATTGCAATCCTCATGTGATGCGGTCGACGAGGGAGTTCAAAACCTCGCGCGCGTCGACGTCGGGCAGCTCGAATTCGACCGCGCTCCAGTCGACACCGGCGAACTCGTCGCCCTCCTGGTGATACGGCAGCCGGACGCCGATGCGGTAATC
>JBFIFO010000011.1:0-41748 GCA_041602815.1 Alphaproteobacteria bacterium
CCGCAGTGTACCGGGCCATCTCTGTGTCTCTGTGTCTCTGTGGTTCAAGACCCTTCTTGTCCCCGGCCGCTACCCGATCATGTCCTCGATATACGGCGGCAGCGCGAAGGCGGCCCGGTGCACCGCAGGGGTGTAGTAACGGGTGTCGATGCCGGCCGCTTCGAATCGGCGCTTCAGCTCGTCCTCGGGGACCTCCCCCAGGGACGTATCGTCGGTGCCCCAGCCGAAGGCCATCGGCCCGCCGACATAGGTCGGCACCGTCGCAAGGTAGCAGGTCGCATCGCGGAACAGCTTGCGGAAGGCGGCGAGCGTGCTGGTCAGCTCTGCCCGCTGCAGGAACGGCACGCCGTTCTGGGTCGCGATCACGCCGCCCTCGTTGAGGCAGTGCTTGACGTTGCCGTAGAACGCCTCGGTGAACAGCACCTCCGCCGGGCCGATCGGATCGGTGGAGTCGATGATCGCGACATCGAAGCGCTGCTCGGTCTCGGCCACGAACTTCGCCCCGTCGGCAATGACGAGATCGAGCCGCTCGTCGTCGAAGGCGTCCCTGCAGATCGCCGGCAGGTACTGCTTGCTGAACTCGACAACCCCGGCGTCGATCTCGACCATGGTCACGTGTTCGACCGAGGCGTGCTTCAGCACCTCCTCGGCCATGCCGCCGTCGCCGCCGCCGATGATCAGCACCCGCTTCGCCCCGCCGTGGGCGAGGATCGGCAGGTGCGCCATCATCTCGTGATAGATGAACTCGTCCGATTCGGTGGTCTGCACCACGCTGTCGAGGGTCAGCACGCGGCCGAAGGTCTTGCTCTCGAACAGCATGAGCCGCTGATGTTCGGTCTTGCTGTCGAACAGCAGCCGGCCGATCTTGATCTTGATCCGAAGGTCGTCGTGAAGGACTTCCTCAGACCACTCGGCCATCAGTCCCGGCCCCGAAGGTGCTCTGTCACCTCGACCCGGCCCGGCCGGAATAAACGCTTGAGGACCTCGATCGCCTCGCCCGGTCGCGCGTCGCCGCACATGAACACGTCGAACGCGGCATAACCGCATTCCGGCCAGGTGTGCACGCTGATATGCGATTCCGCCAGCACCGCCACGCCCGAGACGCCGTCGTTCGGCGTAAAGTGGTGCAGGTGAATGTGCAGCAGCGTCGCGCCCGCGGCTGCGACGCTCTCACGCATCGCCGCATCGATATGGTCGATTTCGTCGAGCCGCTCACAGCCCCACAAATCGATGATCAGGTGCGTTCCGGCGAATCGAACGCCATTCCGCTCTACGAAGAAGTCCTTGCGGTTCTCGAAGGAGCCGCGATTCGAATGCAGCGGCACGACGCTGCGCGTTACGTCTTCCCCACGGGCGGTGCTTGAATCGCCGTCCAAGTCCGTCCCCAGCTGGACGAGTGCGGTGGTCTTAGGCATGGCCCGTACTCCCAACCAGTAGATGGCCCAGAAATCGAAAAAACAGAACGCGCGATATGGACGACCCGACGGTGTTTTTCAAGGATTAAATTATGGCATGTTCATGAAATCGCGATGCGGCGGTAAAACCCGGCCACGCGGGCCCGCGCCGGCGGTCAGCGGGGAACCGGCGCGCGGTCGAAACTGTTCCGCCCCGGATCCCAAAGCAGGACATCGCTGCCCTGGTGCAGGACATTCAGGGTGACCGCCGCCGTCTCGAGGCGAATCCGCTTCGCCTCACTGTAGGGAGCGGCCGCGCCCAGTTCGAGTTCCGTGCCCGGCCCCATGTAGCCGAGATAGATCTCGTCCGCGAGGGGTCCGAAAAACGACTCCATGGCCTTGGCGTAACGGCCCATGCCGTGGCCCATCAGGATGACGAAGATCTCGTCGCTGCCGGACACCGACTGCCGCTTGATGAGCATGGCATAATCGGCATGGCCGTTGCCGTCGAAATCGGCACGAATCACGCTCGGCGAGCGGTCGGGATGCGCGTAGGCCGGATCAGCGGCGGCCAGCGCCGCGATCCCGGGCGACAGATCGGATAGAGACACCGGCACATAGCCCGGAAAGAAATGTGCAACAATTGCTGAGAGCGGTGGTTCTGCAGGGATTTTCTGCGGCCCCTGCTGCGCAAATGCGGCCGCAGGCAGGGTCATGAATGCCGCAAGGCACGCAACAGCCGCAAATCGCATCCGTCGAAATCCCCTCGTTCCTCCTGGCGTCCGAGTCTATTCGACCACGCCCGGCTTGCCTAGGGCGTTGTCGCGCAAGGCGGTCCTCCGGGCGGGTGTCAAACCCGCGGCTGCGTTAACTATTCGCTTAATAAAGTCTTCATACAACGCGCGCATTCTTGGCGCGTTATTTAAGGGCTAAAGACCAGGAGAGATCACTATGGCTGAAGTTACCACGCCGGTGCAGGCCGCGCCGGACATGACGATCACCAAGATCTGGTTTTCGTTCGAAGGCCGGATCAGCCGCTCCACGTGGTGGATGAAATACTTTCTGCCAGTGCTGGGCATTTCGATCGCGCTGAACATTCTTGACATGATCCTCGGCACAATGTGGGTCATCGCGCCAGCCGACCCGTATACGGGCATGCCGGAACAGTCGGCAGGCATCCTTTCCATGATCTTCGGACTCGTCAGCATCTGGATCGGACTTGCGGCCGGCGCCAAGCGCCTTCACGACCGCAACAAGTCCGGTTGGTGGCAGCTTCTGTGGCTCGTTCCCATCATCGGCTGGATCTGGATGTTCGTCTTGCTGGGCTTCCTGCGCGGCACCGTCGGCCCGAACCGCTTCGGCGCCGATACGGTGACCGAATAGACCGTATGAGATTTCGGCCCGGCGGTCTCTCAGCCGGGCCGGAGACGCTTGAAGAAGGCCGTCACACGTTCAAACCGGACGTGGCGGCCTTTTTCTCGTCCGCGGCCCAGTGCCGGCATCATTAGCCGCGCCTGTTTCGCTCCGGTCGGTTGTCCGGCGTTCCGAGGCCGATCGCGGTGGTGGTCGGGCCGCGGCCGCGCGTGGAAGTCTGCGTTAACCAGGTTTTCAGCCTTGGTCCGGCATGTTCCCCTGCAACCCCAGGAAACAACGGAGCGCCTCATGGCAGAGACGATCTCGACACGGCTGCGAAGCAGCAATCCGCCCATCCATTTTGTGTGGTTTTCGTTCGACGGTCGCATCAACCGATCGACCTACTGGTTGAAATACGTCCTTCCGGCCGCCGGCGTCTATCCGCTCGCCTTCTCCCTAGACCTGATCGGGGGGACGTTTCCCATCATAACGCTTGCGGCCACGCTGTTCATGATCTGGCCGACGCTCGCCGCCGGGGCCAAGCGCTGCCACGACCGCAGCCACTCGGGATGGTTCCAGCTCATTACCCTCATCCCGTTTATCGGCGGCGTGTGGCTGTTCATCGAGCTCGGCCTGCTGCCGGGGGCATACGGCGCCAACCAGTACGGCCCCGATACCGTGTTGAGATAGAGTATCGAGCGCTGGCGACTGGTCACGGGCGGCCGGCTGTTATCCGGACAAGTAAGGGCGTCACACGTTCGAATCGGGCGTGGCGGCCTTCTTTTTCGCGACGAAATCGTCCAGCGACTCGGCGATGCCGGGGTCCAGCGGCGGTGCCTCATAGTCGCCCAGCATCTTCTTGTACAACGCGTTGGCGCGTTGTGCCGCGTCCTTCCCGCCCTCGGCCTGCCATTGCTCGAACGAGTTGTTGTCGGCGATGCGCGAGCGCCAGAACGCCGTCTCGAAATTGGCCTGGGTATGGGCGCAGCCGAGATAATGGCTGCCGGGTCCGACCTCGCGGATCGCGTCCATCGCCTGGCCGTTCTCCGACATGTCGACGCCGGCGGCGAATTTCTGCAGCATGGCGCACTGGTCGGCGTCCATGACGAATTTCTCATAGCCCATCGCGAGGCCGCCCTCGAGCCAGCCGGCGCAGTGCAGAGCGAAATTAACGCCGGCGAGGATCGTCGACTGCAACGTGTTGGCCGACTCGTACGCCGCCTGCGCGTCCGGTATCTTCGAGGCGCACAGCGCGCCGCCGGAGCGGAACGGCACGCCGAGGCGCCGTGCCAGCTGGGCCGCGCCGTAGGTGACCAGCGCCGGCTCGGGCGTGCCGAAGGTCGGCGCGCCGGACTGCATGGAGATCGAGCTGGCGAACGTGCCGAACACCACAGGCGCGCCGGGCCGTACCAGCTGCGTGAACGCCATGCCGGCGAGCGCCTCGGCGAGGATCTGGGTGAGCGTGCCGGCGACCGTCACCGGGCTCATGGCACCGGACAGGATGAACGGCGAGATCACGGTGCCCTGGTTGTGCCGCGCATAGACTTTGAGCGCGCCGAGCATGGTGGCATCGTAGGTCATCGGCGAATTGGCGTTGATCAGGCTGACGACGCAGCAGTTGTTCTCAACGAAATCGTCGCCGAACACGATCTTGGCCATGGCGACCGTGTCCTCGGCCCGTTCCGGCGCCGTGACGGAGCCCATGAAGGCCTTGTCGGAATAGCGGATATGGGCAGCTACCATGTCGAGATGCCGCTTGTTGACCGGCAGGTCGACCGGCTCGCACAGCGTGCCGCCGGAATGGTGCAGCGCCGGCGACAGGTAGGCCAGCTTCACGAAGTTGCGGAAATCATCGATCGTCGCGTAGCGCCGCCCCTCGTCCAGGCTGCGGATGAAGGGCGGGCCGTAGGCCGGCACGAAGACCGCGGCATCGCCGCCGATCCGGACGGATTTCGCCGGGCTGCGCGCCTGCTGCACGAATTCCGCCGGCGCGCTGTCCTGCACCAGCTTGCGGCACATCCCGCGCGGGAACCGGACCCGTACGCCGTCGATGTCGGCGCCGGCATCGCGCCAGAGCTGCAGCGCCTCCTCGTCCTCGCGGAACTCGATGCCGATTTCCTGGAGCACGGTCTCGGCATTGGTCTCGATCGTGGCCAGCGCCTCGTCGTCGAACAACTCGAACGGCTTGAACCGGCGGACCACATAGGGGTCGCGCGCCCCGCGGTCGCTGCTACGCGCCGTGCGCCGCGCCTCGCTTCCGCCACGGCCGGCCCGTCGGCCGCCGCGGCCCGTTGTCGGCGAATCCATGTCGGCAGCCTCCATCCCGCTGATCCCCGCAGACTCTTGTTTGGTACGGTGCGAACGCCCCAATCTATGTGCCCCAAGCGCCGGCGGCACTCACGAATCTGCGACGTGCACGGCGCAAACAGCGCCATTGCATTCCGGACGATGCTTATGAACGTCACGGTTTCCGATTATAGTTGTCCTCAAGATGAAGAACAGCCGTCTGCGACAAATCGTGAAACGGTGGGGGTGGGCGGTGCCGCTCGCCCTGCTGATCCTCGTTGTGTCAGGCTGGAAACCCGGCTACCGGGTTCCTCCGACCAGCCCGGCCTTCGAGCAGAGCCTGACGGATTCCGGCCTGCGTCCGCTGCGCGAGCCGGAGGCTGCGCGACTGCTGGGCAATGCGACGGTTTATGCGACCTATGTGCTGACCGAGCAGCAATGGATCGAGTACTTCGACGGCGGCGGGGTTGTCGTACGCACGCGGGTCCCCGGCGGCTCGGTCGGCGCGAGGGCCGGCCGGCCGCTTTTGTTCGGCTCGTGGTGGGGGGAAGGGGACGATATCTGCTTCGCCTACGGCCTCAGCCGGTTTGCCGAGTGCTACCGGCTGTATTACCGCAACGGATCGCTGCTCTACGTCCAGACGGCGCCCAGCAGGCAAGTCCCGGCGGGCGCGCTCCTCGCCTATTCCACAGAAATCCGCCAGGGCAACGTCGAGAACTTCCCGCTGATCGGCGACTAGGAGACGGACGCGCCGGGGTGCGGCCGCTTCGGCCTTGCACGAACGGGCGGCGCGACGCATGATCGCGCCGCCAACGACAAATCGCCTGAGTCCGGATGTCCCCGTTTTCCGAATCCCCGCGCGGGCCCGTTGCCCACGGCGCCCTCGACGCCACCGGAATGCCGGCCCTCGTGCTGCTCGCCAGCATGATCGGCTACGGCTCGATGGCCCGTGAGGCGGGGCTGACGCTTTGGACGTCGGTCGCTTCGACCGGCCTGGTATGGGGCCTGCCCGGACAGATCGCCATGGTCGAGCTCTACGCGCTGGGCGCCCCGGTCATCGCGGTCATGGTGGCCGCATCCGCCGCCAACGCCCGGTTCCTGCCGATGGTCCTGTCGGTCATGCCGCTGTTCAACGAGACGCCCACGCGCCGCCGTTGGCACTATGCGGTGGCGCAGTTCATGTCCCTCAATCCCTGGGCCGCCATGATGCGCGACGGGCCGCGCATGAGCCCGGCATACAGGACGCCCTACTTCGCGGGGTTTGCCGGAGTGTGCATCACCGCGGCGCTGATCGGCACGGCCGCCGGCTTCCTGATGGCGGGTTCGCTGCCGCGCGACGTGACCCTGAGCCTCGTGTTCCTAAACCCGGTGTTCTTCACCCTGGTCTTCGTCAGCACCCGTGACCGCGGGCAGATCCTTGCGGTGCTCGCCGGTGTCGCCGCCGGGCCGCTGTTCCACCTGTTGTCCGCCGACTGGGGCCTCATCCTGACCGGTGCGATCGCCGGCACGGGCGCCTATCTCGTCGATCGGCGGAGGCGACAGCGCCATGGTTGACGCGACTCTCTGGGCCATCGTCCTGCTGAGCGGTGCGGCGACCTATGTCTGGCGCGCGCTCGGCGTCGCCATCGCCGGCAGGGTGAGTCCGGACAGCGAGACCTTCCGGCTGTTCGCCTGCATCGCCTATGCCATGCTCGCCGGGTTGATCGCCCGCATGGTGGTGTTGCCCGAGGGCATCCTTGCGGAATCGCCGCTCGCGTTCCGGCTGATCGCGGTGGGATTTTCGGTCGCCGTGTATTTCGCCGCCCGGCGCAACCTGCCCCTTGGCGTTGCGGTGGGCGTCGGGACGTTCGCGCTGCTGACCGCGGTGTGGCGCTGACACGCGGGTTTGATTTGACGCATCGGCCGCTCGATGCGACGATTTCCGTTCCGGCTACCGGAGGAGGATTGAGCGCCATGCATCGCGTGATCATCGGGTTCCTGGCCCTGTTGTTTGCCGGCTTTGCGGCACCGGCCCTGGCGGCACCGCAGATCCTGGGCCTCGTTGCCAGCGGCGAGCCAGTGCCCATGCAGTGCGCCGACGGCACGTGCACGGCGCTGCTCTCGGCCTTCTGCCTGCAGAAAGGGCGCCTCCCGCCCGATTTCGAGACGGTCTACCGGCCGGCACGAGCGGGTGACGTGACGCTCACGGTGACGACGGCAGACGGTCGCCAGCAGCGGTTCGATGCCGCGGATCTCGTTCGCTTCCACAGCCGCTACGGCTATACGGCGATTCGCGCCGACCTGGCCTTCGCTGCGCTCGGCATCGCGGCGCCGGCGTCGCTCGCCATCGAGATCGCGCCGCGGACGACGATCCTGCCGGTGGCCCGGCCGGGCGATGCCGACCCGCTGACGGCCGAGGAGATCGCGCTCGCGGCGGGTCCGGCGCGGCTCGCGGCAGAGACAGTCCTGGAAGGCGATTCGGAGCCGGCACGCACCGCGCGGACCACGGCCCGCCTGATCAATGCCCTTCCGCTCCGGGGGGACGTCGCTGCGGGGGCACGCAACGAGCTGTGGGCACGCGTTGCCGGCCCCGATGCACCGCTGCGCGCGCACCGCATGTTCGACGCCTGCGGCCGCACCGTCGACCAGTCGCTCGGGTATCCGTTGCGCAAATGCCTCGAGGAACGGCACGAGCGGCTGCAGATCGAGAACACGCACGCGTTCTGGGAGACGCTCGGCGGCTCGTAGCGCGATATCCGTTATGTTCGCTCCAGCCCGCTCCCCCACCCGGCCACCCACAGCGTACGATAGCGTTGGGTGGCCGGGCGGGGGAGCGGGCCAATGCCGATTCCACGCAAGTGGATGAGGCGATAACGCGCCTTCAGCCGCGGCCGATCAGCTTCAGCCACTCCTCCTCGGTCAGCATGGTGACGCCGAGTTCGCTGGCCTTCTTCGCCTTGGAGCCGGCGCCCGGCCCGGCCACAACGTAGTCGGTCTTGCTCGACACCGACCCGGACACCTTGGCGCCGAGCGCCTCGGCGCTGGCCTTCGCCTCGCTGCGCGTCATCTCCTCCAGCGTCCCCGTGAACACGACGGTCTTGCCGGCGACCGGAGAGCCGGTGGCGACCGCCGTCAAAGGCTCGACGTCCAGCTCGTTCTCCAGCGCGCGCAGGACCTCCAGATTGTGGGCCTCGCCGAAGAACGCCACGATATCGTCGGCCATGCTCATGCCGATGCCCTCGATGCTGCACAGATCCGCATAGGCCTCGCCCACCTCCTGCGGTTTGCGCGCGTCGGGATGGGCCGCACGCTCCGCCTCGGCCGCGATCATCGCCTGATGCCACGTTTTCAGATTGCCATAATTCCGCGCCAAAAGTCGCGCCGTCGATTGACCAACCTGGCGGATGCCGAGCGCATGGATGAAGCGGTCGAAGGAGACCTTCCTGCGCGCCTCGATGGCTGCGACCAGATTGTCGGCGGATTGGTCGCCCCAACCGTCGCGGGCTGCGATCTCGTCCCGGCGATTTTTCAGCCGGAAAATGTCGGCGGGAGAAGCGATCAGGCCATCGCGCCAAAATTCCTCAACATGTTTGCCACCCAATCCCTCGATGTCGAACGCATCGCGACTGACGAAATGGACCAGTCGCCGGACCTGCTGATAGGGACAGGCGAGTTCGCCGCTGCATCGGCTGGCCGCCGCGCCCGGCTCGCGAATGACCGGTGTCTTCAGCTCGCAGGGGCACGTAGTAGGAAAGGCAAAGGGTTCGGCGCCGGACGGGCGCTTCTCGGTGACCACCTGCAGCACCTGCGGGATCACATCACCGGCACGCTGCACAATGACCGTGTCGCCGATCCGTATATCCTTGTCCGAAATATAGTCCTCGTTGTGCAGCGTGGCGCGGGCAACCATGACGCCCCCGACGGTCACCGGGGACAAATGCGCCACCGGAGTGAGCACGCCGGTGCGGCCGACCTGGATTTCGATCTTCTCCAGCACGGTCTGGGCCTGCTCGGCGGGAAATTTGTGGGCCACCGCCCATCGCGGCGCGCGGCTGACGAAGCCCAGCCGCGCCTGCCAGTCCAGGCGGTTGATCTTGTAGACGACTCCGTCGATGTCGTAGTCCAGCGTTCCCCGCTGTGCCGCGATCCGTTCATAGAGGGACAATGCCTCGTCCACGTCGCGGCACAGCTTCGCCAGCGGGTTGACCCTGAAGCCCCATTCGCGGAACCGCTCCAGTACCGCCCAGTGATTGCCGTCAGGCGACGCCGACATCTCGCCCCAGGCATAGGCAAAAAAGCTGAGCGGGCGGCGGGTGGTCACCGCCGGATCGAGCTGACGGAGGGAGCCGGCCGCGGCATTGCGCGGGTTAGCGAATACCTTCTCGCCGGCCTCTTCCTGTCGTTTATTGAGGGCGAGGAAATCGGCCTTGCCCATGTAAACCTCGCCGCGCACTTCCAGCACGTCGGGCCATCCGTTACCAGCAAGCCGTTTCGGGACATCGCCGAGGGTCCGAAGATTGGCGGTGATGTCCTCGCCGGTCATACCGTCGCCGCGCGTCGCTCCCTGAACAAACAGTCCATCCTGATACCGCAAGGACGCCGACAGGCCGTCGATCTTGGGTTCGGCGACGAGCTCGACGGTCAATGACGGGTCGTCCCGCAGTTCCTTGATGTAGCGACGCACCCCGTCGACGAAGCGACGGACATCCGCCTCGTCGAAGGCATTCTCCAGCGACAGCATCGGCACGGAATGCCGGACCTTTGAGAACCCGGCCGCGGGGGCAACGCCCACCCGCTTCGACGGGCTGTCGGGCAGGACCAAATCGGGGAATCGCGTCTCGATTTCCGCGTTTCGCCGACGCAACAGGTCGTACTCGGCATCGCTGATCTCGGGCGCATCCTTCTGATAGTAAAGCACGTCATGATGCTTTATCTCGGCGGCAAGCCGAGCCAGCTCCGCACGTGCCTCCGCCGTACTCAAATCAACTACCGGCACTTTGGACGGGTCGCGGGCCGTCATGCCACGGCACCCTCGAGCAGGCGGTTCGCCGCGGCCCGGGCTTCGTCGGTGATCGCCGCACCGGACAGCATGCGCGCGATTTCCTCGAGGCGCCTGCCTTCGTCGAGGCGGCTGACCCTGGTCACGGTGGCATCTCCGCCCGCGGGCGTCTCCTTCTCGACCCGGAGATGGTCGGTCCCGCGGGCGGCAACCTGCGGCGAATGGGTGATCACCAGCACCTGGAGGTCCCTGGCCAGACGCGCCAAACGTTCGCCGACGGCGTG
This sequence comes from Alphaproteobacteria bacterium, assembly GCA_041602815.1. Taxonomy (GTDB): domain Bacteria; phylum Pseudomonadota; class Alphaproteobacteria; order UBA8366; family JADFVY01. The sequence goes on from JBFIFO010000011.1 coordinate 10,296, forward strand.
TGCCGTGGCACCACCGATATTGGCATCGACCTCGTCGAAGACGAGCGTCGGCACGCTGCCGGGCTCGGCGGCAACCACCTTGAGCGCAAGCATGATGCGGGAGAGTTCGCCGCCGGATGCGATCTTGCCGAGCGGACCCTCCGGAGCACCGGGATTCGTCGAGACCAGAAACGACACCCGGTCCATTCCTTCCGGACCCCACGCATCTTCCGGGCGCGCCTCGATCGCGGTGAAAAACCGTGCCTTGTCGAGGCGCAGCGGCGGCAGTTCCGCGTTGACCGCCTCGTCCAGCCGTTCCGCGGCGGCACGCCGGGCATCGCAAAGCACACGGGCGCGCTCGATATACCTGGACCGCGCCGCGGCTTCCGCCGCAGCGAGACGCGCCACTGCCTCGCTACTGTCCTGGACCAGCGCCAGCTGGGCCGACATGCGTTCGCGCAGTGCGGCGAGTTCGTCGACCGCCACCTGATGCTTGCGGGCGACTGCGCGCAGGCTAAACAGCCGTTCCTCGATCGCCTCGAGCCCTTCCTGGTCGAGGTCGATTGCGCTGCCCGCCGCCTCGAGCGCGCGGACCGCCTCCGCCGTCTCGAGCGCTGCGCGCTCGAGCGCCTGCAGCACATCATCAAGCACGCCCCCGGCCTTTTCGGCGACCCGGGCAAGGTGCTTCTGCGCCGCCTGCAGCGCATCCTCGATGTTGCGTGTGCCCGCGAGTTCCGTCGAAGCCGCGTTCATCGCCTCGACGAGCTGTTCGGCGTGCATAAGTCGCGTCCGGCGGTCGGCCAGTTCCGCCTCCTCACCCGGCTGCGGGTCGAGCCGGTCGAGCTCGGCGACCGAGTGCTCCAGGAACTCGCGGTCGCGCGCCGCAGTGGTGGCCGCGTTTTCCGCCTCCTTGCGCGCGCGCGTCGCGTCGCGCCAGGCCCCGCAGGCGTCACGAACCGCGTGCAGCTCGGCGTCGAGGCCGCCATAGCCGTCAAGCAACGCCCTGTGGGTGCCCGGGTCGATCAGCCCGCGTGGCTCGAACTGGCCTTGGATCTCGATCAGCGCCTCGCCGAGCTGCCGCAACAGTCCGACGCTGGCCGGCTGGTCGTTGACGAACGCGCGGCTCCGGCCATCCGGCTGCAACGTTCGCCGCAGGACAAGTTCGCCACCCGGCTCGTCGAATCCCTGCTCCTGCAACAGGGCGCGAACCGGATGCTCCTGCGCGATCTCGAATACCGCTGTGACCGCCGCGCGCTCGGCACCGCGAGCCACAAGGCCGCTGTCGCCGCGGGCGCCGATCGCAAGTCCCAGCGCATCCAGAAGGATAGACTTGCCGGCACCGGTTTCGCCGGTGAGCACGCAGAGTCCCTCATGGAATGTAAGGTCCAGCCGGTCGATCAGGACGACGTCGCGAATGGACAGCGCCGTCAGCATCTCGCAGTCAGTTCGTCCCGGAGGCTGTTTCGTCCGGCATGCGGGCGGTCTGCGGCCGGCCACGCTCTTCGGCGGTCAGCACGTCCTGCCTGTCGAGCAAGGCCCAGCTGTCCCGGTACCACTCGCTGTCGGGGTAGTTGTGGCGCAGCACGGCGGCGGTGTAGCGCGCCTCCTCGACGACGCCGAGGGTGAGATACGCCTCAGTCAGACGGTGCAGGGCCTCGGGGACGTGGGTCGTCGTGCCATAGACCTCGACGACGCGCCGGAACCGGCCGATGGCCGCGAGCTCATGGCCGGCCCGCAGGTAGTAACGGCCGACATTCATTTCCTTGCCTGCGAGATGATCGTAGGCGAGGTCGATCTTGAGCCTGGCATCGCGCGCATAATCCGTTTCGGGGAATCGACGCACCAGGTCCGTGAACGTCTCGAGCGCCTTCTCGGTCATGCGCTGATCGCGGGCCACGTCCGAGATCTGCTCGTAGAAGCACAAACCCTTCAGATAATACGCGTAGCCGATATCCTCGTTGCCCGGATGCAGCTCGATGAAGCGGTCGAGCGTGATCACGGCGTCATCGTACTTGCCGCTCGCATAATGCGTGTACGCCGCCATGATCTGCGCCTTCGTCGCCCACTTGGAATACGGGTGCTGTCGCTCCACCTCATCGAACGTCGTTGCCGCGGACTTGTACCTGCCGGCCTCGAGGTGATCCATCGCCTCGTTATAGATGTCCTCGACGGGCCGCTCGACATAGGGCGCTTCCTCGTCCGAGGCGCAACCCGCGAGCAGCAGTCCCGCCGCACCGAAGGCCAGTGCCGCCAGCTTGTGCCTTAGAATCTTCGTTCGACGTTCCATTGCTTCCCCGAGGGTCCATAACCGGACGGCGGCGCGGAACATGTCCGCGCCGCCCTTATACACCCTAACCGCTTTCGACCCAAGCGCTAGCGCCCGATGTTGCGCGCCACATGCCGCGCGGCGTCATGCCATCGCGACGGACTCTCCGGACGCCGACCCCTTGCCGTATGCGTCGATCGCCTCGTCCAAGTCGACCGGCTCCCATGCCGCCGGCTCGGCGAACAGACGCCGGAGCAATCGGTTGTTGATCGCATGGCCCGGGCGCACGCCGTGGAAATGCCCGATTATCGGAGCACCCGCGAGATAGAGGTCGCCGACGCAGTCGAGGACCTTGTGCCGCACGCATTCATCGTCGAACCGCAGTCCGCCCTCGTTCAGCACCTTGTCGCCGCTGATCACGACGGCGTTCTCCATCGACCCGCCCCGCGCCAGCCCGGCGGCCTGCAGCGCCTCGACCTCATGCAGGAATCCGAACGTCCGCGCACGGCTTAGGTCGCCGCGGAAACTGTCGGACAACATGTCGAAGAACATCGACTTCTTTCCGATGACCGCGGTGTCGAACTCCAGCTCGATGTTGATCGAGCTGCCTGCCCACGGCTCGATCCGTGCCGACGATGCACCGTCCGCGACCGCGACCGGCGCCAAGACGCGAATCGCGCGCCGCGGCGCATCCTGGGCGACGACGCCCGCGCAGTCGATCAGGAACACGAACGGCTCCGAACTGCCGTCCATGATCGGCAGCTCGGGCCCGTTGATTTCGACGATCACGTTATCAAGCCGACAGCCGGCAAGTGCCGCCATCAAATGCTCGACGGTGGCGACGGAGACCCCGGCGCGATTGGTGATCGTCGTGCACAGCCGGGTGTCGCTCACCTGGTCGAAACGCGCGGCAATCTCGCCATCCGCGCCGCCGATGTCGGCGCGGCGAAACACAATGCCCGTGTCCGGTTCGGCCGGATGCAATGACAGCGCCGCCTTGGCGCCGCTGTGCAAGCCCGTGCCGCTGCAATAGATCGAATTCTTCAGCGTATGTTGACGAAAGCCGGTCGACGCCATTGTGGATCCGCCGCCAAGGTCAGCTTCGTATGATACCCTCATACTCTTTCGTCTTTCTCTTCAGGTTTTGCGGCGTTGAAACAACGCCAAATGAAAAATTAATTATTCGTTAATACTTCTGATAAGTTTGTGCGAATAACTACTTGATGGGTATCGAGTTGTAACGTCATCCGTTGCCGACAACAAATCACTCTTTGTATCGAAATGTTACGCGGCTGCACCGGTTACAGTGCAGCCGCGCATGCCGGCATCTGCCGGTGCTATCAGTTGGCCTGGCGGCGCAGGAAGGCCGGGATGTCGAGCATCTCGCCTTCGGCGTCGGTCGGCCCGCCGCCGCGCGCCGGCTCGAGCCCGCCGAGCCGCGGCTGGCGGGAGTCCGGTCCCGGCGGCGACGAGCGCTTGGGCATTGCCGGCGCGGCCGGCGCGGCCGACGCAGCGACGGGCTCGAGCCGCTGCGTCATCTGGGTCCGGCGTTCGCCGCTCACCACCCCGGCGGCTTCCGCCACCCGTTCGAACAGGCTGGGCTTCTTGCGCTTTCCACCGGCATGGCCTGCCCCGTTCTCCAGCGCCGCCTCCGCGAACGGGTCGGCGGCAGCGGTCGTTTCCTCGGGCAGGGCGGGCGCCGGCGGGATGAAGGCATCGGCGTCCACCGGCGCCAGCTGCTCGGCCTTGTCCTTGTTCGCCTCCACCACCGTCGGCGCGTCCGCCTCATCATACAGGGTCAGGACTTCGTCCGAACCCGCACCATTCGGCTCGGACGCGGCGAGGTGAGCCACCGCCGGTTCGGTCTCGCGGGCCGGCTGCGCCGACACGGTGACTTCGGGCAGCGGGACGGGCCGCGGCCGCATCACGGGCACCGGACGAATATGCCCCTGCTCGCCGGCCTCGATGCCGGTCGCGACGACCGAGATCCGGATACGGCCCTCGAGGCTGTCGTCGAATGTGGAGCCGAAGATCATATCGGCCTCGGCGTCCACCTCCTCGAGGATGCGGTTGACCGCCTCGTCCACTTCCATCAGCGTCATGTCGAGACTGCCGGTGATGTTGATCAGCAACCCGCGGGCGGTCTTCATGGAGAGATCCTCGAGCAGCGGATTGGCGATCGCGGCCTCGGCGGCTTCGATGGCCCGCTTGTCGCCTTCCGCCTCGCCGGTGCCCATCATGGCCTTGCCCATTTCGGCCATCACCGAGCGGATATCGGCGAAGTCGAGGTTGATCAGTCCCGGCATAACCATCAGGTCGGTAACGCTGCGCACCCCGGCAAAGAGCACGTCATCGGCCATCTTGAAGGCGTCCGCGAACGTCGTCTTCTCGTTCGCCACCCGAAACAGGTTCTGGTTCGGGATGACGATGAGCGTGTCGACATGCTGCTGCAACTCCTTGATGCCTTCCTCGGCCAGCTTCATCCGCTGACGACCCTCGAACAGGAACGGTTTGGTGACGACGCCCACGGTGAGCATGCCATGCTCGCGGCAGGCGCGGGCGATAACCGGCGCTGCCCCGGTTCCGGTGCCGCCGCCCATCCCGGCGGTGACGAACACCATGTGATTGCCGGCCAGCTGCTCCATGAGTTCGGCAAGCGACTCCTCCGCGGCGGCCCGGCCGACGTCGGGTTTGGAGCCGGCCCCGAGGCCCTGCGTCAGGTCGGCGCCGAGTTGCAGCTTGCGCTCGCTCAGCGTATGGCTCATCGCCTGCGCGTCGGTGTTGCATACGAGGAACTCGACCCCTTCCAGATTGGCGCGGATCATGTTGTTGACGGCGTTGCCGCCGGCGCCGCCGACGCCGATGACGGTAATTCGCGGCTTGAAGTCCGCTTCACGGTTCGGGGTCATGAGATTGATCGCCATGGTAGCCTCCTACGATCGATATGCCGGGTTGCGCCGGCACGGGCCGACGCGGTCAATCTGCCAGTTTCCTGCAGAATTCCTGTGTTCAGAGATTTTCACGAAACCATCCTCCGATGCGGCCGAGCGGTCCGAGTCGACTGAGTAGGCCGTCCAGCGCCGGCGCCCGGTATCCCGCGTGGTTGCGCAGGTCGCCGATATCTTGCGTGGCAAACCGCAACAGGCCGGCACACGCGGCAAAGGCCGGGCCGCTGGTGGCGGTCGCCATCGCATCGAAACCGGCCGGGCTGCCGATCCGGACCTGCCTGTCGAACAGGCGCGCCGCCAGTTCCGGCACGCCGGGCAGCTGGCATGCGCCACCGGTCAGGACCACCCTGCGGCCGGCGATTCGACTGGCGCCCACGGCCTCCAGCTCGGCCCGCACGAGCTCCAGGGTTTCCTCGATGCGCGCGGCGACGATGCTGACCAGGAACGACTTCGGAACACGGTTCTCCGTGTGTCCCGGCTCTTCGCCGATCTGGGGGGCATCCACCGTCTCGCGCTCGTCGCTGGGCGAGGGCAAGGCGCTCCCATGGAGGGTTTTCAGCCGCTCGGCATGGGCGAGAGGTGTGGCGAGGCCGCGCGCGATATCGTTGGTGACGTGGCTGCCGCCGACCGGCACACTGCCGGCGAACACCGGCGAGCCGTCGAGAAATACCGCAAATGACGTCGCGCCGCCGCCCATGTCAATGACGGTCGCGCCGAGGTCCATCTCGTCCTGTACCAGCGTCGCGAGTCCCGCTGCGTAGGGGTTGGCGATGATATCGGCGACATTGAGGTGACAGCGCTCGACGCAGGTTGCGACATTGCGAATGGCGGTCGCCGCGGCGCTGACCTCGTGCACATGGACCGCCAACGTGCTGCCGTGCAGTCCGCGCGGGTCGTGGATTCCGTTGGCGCCGTCGATGCTGTAGCCGACCGGCACCGCGTGCAACAGAACGCGGTGCGGCTCGGCCTCGGGCATGCCGCTGTAAAGCAGGCGCCGCAGGTCGGCATCGCGCACGGGGCCGCCGCTGAGTCCGACCTGCATGTCGATCAGGCGGCTCGACAGCTGGCCGCCGGCAATACCGACGAGGACATCGCGCACCGTTTCGCCGGCCATGCGCTCGGCGGCGAGAACGGCGGCCGTGATCGATTCCTCGGCGGAGTCCATGTCGACGATCGCGCCCGACTTGATGCCGCGGCTGACATGATGGCCGATCCCGGTCACGCGAATCCCGCCGCCCTCGGTGGGGACGCCGATGAGGCAGCAAATCTTGCTGGTGCCAATATCGAGCGCGGCCGTCAGGCTACTCCGCCCCAATGCTGTCCTCCATCGCTCCGGTGATCCGATCAGTCATGTCACGCGCCCCTGTCTTCGTTGCTACGCGCCGCCGCCGCCGCAGGTGCCAGGCGCAATACGAGCCGTCCGGGAAGGCGCAGATCGACGTGGACGATGTCCCGCTCCAGAAGTGCATCGTCCCGCACCGCATCGGCAAGCACTTGCCAGGCCGTCGCCACATCCTGCTCCGGCAGCAGGACGTCGATGCCGTTGGCAAGGCGCAGGTTCCAGCGGCGTCCGCCGACGCGGATCGCAGCATTCACATGCGCCAGCATGTCCGGCCGGGTTTCCAGGGTTGCGAACAGGGCGGCAAACGCCTCCGGCGCGTCCGGCCCGACGATGGTCCGCAGGTGGGAGTATCGCGCGACGTCCTCCTCGCCGATGACCGCGCCCGATGCGTCGACAAGGGCGAACCGGCCTTCGGTCTGCCAGATGGCGGCCGGTTTCCGTTCCTCGAGACGGACATAGACCACGTTCGGGAAACGCCGCTCGACGCGCGCCTCGCGGACCCAGCCCAGCGCAAGCAGCCGCTCGCGCGCCGCCTCCGGCGAGAAGGCCAGGAGCGGTGAACCCTTGCGGACGTCCAGCGCCGCGAGAATTTCCTCGGCGGAAGTCTCGAATCGTCCCACCACCAGCACCTCACGCACCGCAACGCCCGCCGACCCCGTCCACGCCACAACCGCGGCACCCAACGCGTCAAACCCGCCGGCCCGCCAGGCCGCCGTGCCGGCCGCCAGTACCGCCAGCCCGGCGAGGCCGATGGCGGCGGCGTGCCGAATCCGCAAAAACCAGCGCGGTGCCCTTCTTTTTGCCGGCGTTTTGCGGGTTCGCCTGGCGGCGGGCTCGGATCCCTTGCCGCCCGCGGTCGCGCGGTTATGCTGCGCGGTTCGGCGCGGACGCATGGAGGGAAGGGTCAGCTGTCGCATGCGGCGTTCTCCACCATCCATTGCACGAGGTCCTCGAACGGTATGCCGGCATGGGCGGCCTGCTCGGGCACCAGGGACAGCGGCGTCATGCCGGGCTGGGTATTGATCTCCAGCATGTACATCCCGCCCGGTCCGCTGCCGGTATCGTCGTAGCGGAAATCCGACCGCGTGACGCCGCGGCAGCCGAGCGCGCGGTGCGCCGCGACGGCGTAGTCCATCGCCAGCTGCGCAACGTCGTCGTCGATCGGCGCCGGGCACAGATGCGTGGTTTTTCCGTCCGTGTACTTCGCGGCATAGTCGTAGAAGCCCTCATGCGGCCGCAGCTCGGTCACCCCGAGCGGGCGGTCGCCCATGACGGACACCGTAAGCTCGCGGCCCGGGATGTAGGGTTCGACGAGAACCGGCCGCCCCGGCGGCAGATCGTCCAGGGGCAGCACGTTGTCCCCCGCCTCGACGATATGGACGCCGACGCTCGACCCTTCGTCGACCGGCTTCACGACGAAGGGCGTTGGCATGACGCGACCGGCCCGGATGTCCTCGGGCGTGACGATCTCGCTCGCCGGGCAGGGTATTCCGGCCGCCTCGAACAACGTCTTGGCGAGCGGCTTGTCCATTGCCAGCGAGGATGCGAGCAGGCCGGAATGCGTATAGGGAATGCCGAGAATGTTGAGCACGCCCTGGATATTGCCGTCCTCGCCCCAGCGCCCGTGGAGACCATTGAAGACAACGTCGGGCCGCGGTTCCAATGCTGCGAGCAGATCGCCCAGATCCCGTTTCAGGTCAATGCGCTTAACGTCGTGTCCCTTGGCTTCCAGGGCGTCAGCACAGGCCGCGCCGCTCACCAGCGAAACCTCGCGCTCCGCCGACCAGCCGCCCATCAGCACTGCAATTCGCATGCTCATCGCCGCTCCTCCGCCGGCGGGACGCCGATGCGCCGGATCTCCCAGCGCAGGTCCACGCCGCTGGTCTCACGGACGCGGCGCCGCACCTCCTCGCCCAGGGCCTCGATATCGGCCGCGCTGGCGCCGCCGGTGTTGATCAGGAAATTGCAGTGCTGCTCGGAGACCATGGCGCCGCCCACGCGCAGGCCCCGGCAACCGGCGGATTCGATGAGCTGCCAGGCCTTGCCCCCGGGCGGATTGGCGAAGGTCGAGCCGCCGGTGCGGCTGCGGATCGGCTGGCTTTCGGATCGCGACTCGCCGATCTCGGCCATGCGGGCGGCGATGCGCGCCGGATCGTCTGGTCGCCCCTCGAGCTCGGCTTCCGTGAAGATCCAGGTATCCGGCACGTCGCAGTGGCGATACGCGAAGCCCATCGCGGCGCTGCTCAGCTCGTGGACCGTGCCGGCGGGGTCGACGGCCCAGGCGCGGCGCAGGATATCGCTGGTTTCGCTGCCGTAGGCCCCGGCGTTCATGCGCAGGGCGCCGCCGACGGTGCCGGGCACCCCGCACAGGAATTCCAGTCCGGCCAGGCCCGCATCCCGCGCGGCGCGGGCGACGTAGAGGTCCGGCGTGGCGGCGCCGGCCCGCACGAGGGTTCCGTCGACGGCAATGGTCGCGAATCCCTTGCCCAGGCGGATCACGACACCGGGCACGCCGCCGTCGCGCACCAGCAGGTTTGAGCCGACGCCGATGACCGTCAGCGGGACGTCGTCGGGCTTGGCCGCGAGGAACGTCTGCAGGTCCGACAGGTCCGCCGGGCGGAACATCACCTCCGCCGGACCGCCGACGCGAAACCAGGTGATCCGCGACAGGTCGTCATCGAGGGACAGCCGGCCCCTGAGCGGCGGCAGTCGCTCGATCCAGTCCCGACTCGTGTGCCGTGCCGCCGCGATCATCGCTTCGCCCCTTTGTCGAGGGCCGCGAGCTGGCCGGGCAGTGCGTTGGCCCAGCCGCTGATCGAGCCGGCCCCGAGACAGACCACCATGTCGCCGGGCCTTGTCAGCTCGGAAACCATGCGCGGCAGGTCACCCTCGCTGGCGAGGGCCTCGACATGGCGGTGGCCGTGCCCGCGCAGACCCTCGATGAGCGCATCCCGATCGACCCCGGGGATCGGCGTCTCGCCTGCGGGGTAGACCTCGGCGACAACGACAGTGTCGGCATCGTTGAAGCAGGCGCAGAATTCCTCGAACAGATTGTGCAGCCGGCTGTAGCGATGCGGCTGGACGACGGCCACGACCTGTCCGGTCGTCGCGGTGCGCGCCGCTTTGAGAACCGCGGCGATTTCCACGGGGTGGTGGCCGTAATCGTCGATAATGGTCACGCCGTTCACCTCGCCGGTCCGGGTGAAGCGGCGCTTGACTCCGCCGAACTCCGACAGGCCGCGTACGATCACGTTGTCGGGGATGCCCATCTCCAGCCCGACCGCCATGGCACCAAGCGAGTTGAGCATGTTGTGCTCGCCGTACATCGGCAGGCGGACGTTCTTTATGGTCCGCTGCTCGTCACCACGACCGACAACGACCGAGAAGCGGCAGCCCTCGGGCCCACATCCGGCATCGATCGCCCGAATCTCCGCTTGCGGGCTGAAGCCGTAGGTGACCAGCCGGCGGTCGGAGATATGGCCAATCAGCGCCTGCACTTCCGGATGGTCGATGCACAGCACCGCAAAGCCATAGAACGGGATGTTCTCGACGAAGGCGCGGAACGCGTCCTTGACCTTTTCGAAGGTGCCGTAGAACTCCATGTGCTCGGGGTCGATGTTGGTGACCACCGCGATCGTCGACGGCAGCTTGACGAAAGTCCCGTCCGACTCGTCGGCCTCGACCACCATCCACTCGCCGGCGCCGAGCCGGGCATTGGTGCCGTACGCATTGATGATGCCGCCATTGATGACGGTGGGATCGTAGCCGGCGGCGTCCAGCATGGCGGCGACCAGGGACGTCGTCGTCGTCTTGCCGTGGGTGCCGCCGACGGCGACCGCCCATTTCAGGCGCATCAGCTCGGCCAGCATCTCGGCCCGACGGACCACCGGGACCTGCCGCGTCCGCGCGGCGACCACCTCCGGATTGTCCGGCTTGACCGCCGACGATACGACCACGACCTGCGAGTCGCCGATGTTCTCCCCGCGGTGGCCGATCTCGATCGGCACGCCCAGCGCCCGCAGGCGCACCACGTTGGCATTCTCCGACAGATCGCTGCCCTGCACCGAATAGCCGAGATTGTGCAGGATCTCGGCGATGCCGGACATGCCGATGCCGCCGATGCCGACGAAATGGATTGTCCCGATCGTCAGCGGCATTTCCCTCATGCCCGCGCCTCCTGCGGCCGGCTCGCCGCATCGGCCGCCGCGCGCGGCGCATCGCCGATCAACTCGCAGACCACGTCGGCCAGGCGTTCCGTTGCGTCCGGCACGCCGATGCGGGCCGCGCACGCCGCGGCCCGCTGCAGCTTCGCCGGCTCGGCCAGCAGCCGTCCGACCAGCGCCGACAGGGCGGCGGCGTTCGCATCAGCCTGCGGCAGGTGCCAGCCGCCGCCGGCATCGCACAGGCGCGCCGCATTCTCGCGCTGATGGTCGTCGATGGCATGCGGATAGGGAATCATGATGGCCGGGCGGCCGGCGGCCGCGAGCTCGGCCACGGTCGAGGCGCCCGAACGGCAGATTGCCAGGTGCGCCCGCGCAAGGCGCTCCGGGATGTCGGTGATGAAGGTGGCCAGATCGGCCTCAATGCCGCCTTCCGCATAGCTGCCACGAACCGCGTCGAGGTCGCTCTCACGGCATTGCTGGGTCACTCTGAGGCGGCCGCGAATCTCGGCCGGCAACGCGGCCAGGGCAGCCGGAATGATCTCGGCGAATATGGAGGCCCCCTGGCTGCCGCCCGTCACCAGGATCTCGATCGGGCCGTCACCTGCCGGGACCTGGTAGGGCCGCGCAGCGGCGACGATCTCGGGCCGCACGGGGTTGCCGGTGCGCACGGCGCGGCCGGCGTCGGCCTCTTGCAGCATGGCAACGGTGTCGAAGGCCGTGGCGATCCGGTCGGCCCGCGGCGCGAGGACCCGGTTGGCGCGACCGAGGACGGCATTCTGCTCGTGAATGACCGTCTTGAAACGCAGCTGGGCCGCCGCGACCATCGTCGGCACCGCGGGATAGCCGCCGAAGCCCACAACGGCTCTGGGCCCGAGCTGCTTCAAGAGGCGACGCGCTTGAAGCAGTCCCAGGCCCAGCTGGAGAACCGCCGATATTTTCGCGGTCAGGCCACGTCCGCTGATGCCTGCTGCGCGGATGCGGTGGGTTTCGAGGTCGCCGAGCAGGCCGCCGTAGGCGCTGCCCCTGCGGTCGGTGACAAGGACGAGTCGGTAGCCACGGGCGATGAGGGCGCGCGCAAGCGCCTGTGCCGGGAAGACATGCCCCCCGGTTCCGCCCGTCGCAAGTACAATTGGTCCATCGTCTCGACTCGTCACTCTGCCTCCCCGACGCGCCTCCTTGTCAGTGCGAGCAACATGCCCATGCCGAACGACATGGCCAGAAGCGACGATCCCCCGTACGACATGAACGGCAGGGTCATGCCCTTGGTGGGGATCAGGTTGAGGGTTGAGCCCATGTTGATCAGCGCCTGCAGGCCGAACTGCACCAGCAGCCCGAAGCCGGCCAGGGTGACGAAAACATTGTGCTCGCTGAACAGGCGGTAGAAACCGCGCAACACGATGAAGGCGAACAGCGCTGCGATCGTCAGCGTTGCGATCAGCCCGAACTCCTCGGCCGCGGCGGCGAGGATCGTGTCGGTGTGGATATCCGGGATGCTCGCCTTGATGATGCCCTCGCCGGGCCCCTGCCCGGTGTAGCCGCCCGCCATGAAGGCCTGCATGGCGCGCTCGACCTGGTAGCTCGTATCCGCATTCGGGTCGATGAACCGGTCGATCCGCAGCGCCACGTGCGGGAAGGTGAAATACGCACCGACCATGCTGAGCCCGCCGAGGATGGCGGAACCGCCGATCCAGGCGATCGACAGGCCGGCCAGGAACCACTGGGCCAGCCACACGGCGGCGACGATACCGGCCTGCCCGACATCGGGCTGCGCCAGGAGCAGCGCGACCACGGCGGTGAACAGGAGGGTACAGATCGCCGCCCCCGGGATCTCCTTGTTGAATGGCCGCGGCGCGAGCAGCCAGGCGGTCAGCACGACGAACGCCGGCTTCAGGAACTCGGACGGCTGGATCGAAAAGCTGCCGAAGTCGATCCAGCGGGCCGCGCCCTTGACCTCGGCGCCGATCATCACCGTCATCACCATCATCGCCAGCGCAGCGAGGAACACGAGGAGCGCGAGCCGCCGCACGTTCTTCAGCGACAGCGTGGAAATCATCAGCATGGTGAGGAGCGCGAGCGGCAGGAACATGGCATGCCGGACGACGAAATATTGCGGGTTCAGGCCGAGCTTGACCGCCACCGCCGGGCTCGCCGACATGGTCATCATCATGCCGGCGGCGGCCAGCAGCAGCAGGGCGAAAAGGGTAGATTTGTCGACGGTCCACCACCAGCGGCCGACGACGGAATTATCGGTTCGGGACAGAGCAGGCATCAGACGGTATCTCCACGTTTGGACGTACGTAGAGACCCCCCGGGCAATTCAGCCACGAGCCTCTGAAATTCGATCCCGCGTTGTTCAAAGTCCTTGAACTGATCGAAGGATGCGCAGGCTGGCGATAAAAGCACGACCGCGCCGGCGATACCCTCGCGCAAAGCCACGTCGCGCGCATTCCGTACTGCGGTTTCGAGGTCGCCGCTTCTTGTCGTTTCGACCCGGCCCCGCAGTTCCGCCGCGAAGCGGTCCGCTGCCTCCCCTATCAAAAAGGCATGACGGACCCGCGACAGATACGGATCGAGAGCGGAAAGATCGCTCTCCTTCGCACGGCCGCCGGCAATCCAGTAGATGTCCTCGTAGCAGGCCAGCGCCCGTGCTGCAGCGTCGGCATTCGTTGCCTTACTGTCATTAATATAACTTATTCCATCGATTTTATCTATTCGCTGCTGCCGGTGCGGAAGGCCCGGAAAACTGCGGATTCCATCGATAATCGTACGGGATTTGAGATGAATCCGGCCGAGCGGCGCGGAAACCGCGGCAAAGGCGGCCGCGACGTTCTGGTGGTTGTGCACGCCTGGCAGCGTCTCGATGCCGGCCAGCGAGGCGACTTCAACGTCGCCGCCGGCCCGGTCGTCATGGAGCACGCCGTCGATCACGTAGACCCCGCCGGCCACCCGTCGTCCCGACGAGATGCCGCAGACGGCGATGTCGCCGGCCCGCGCCGCGTCGCTCGCCTGCACCTCTTCGTAGATCCGGCGCGACTCCGGATCGTCGACGCCGATGACGATGGTCGCACCGTGCGGACAGTCGGTGACGAGCCCGCGCTTCGCGGCCACATAGCCCGCAAGGCCGCCGTGGCGGTCGAGGTGGTCCGGGCTGATGTTGATCAGCACAGCGACGTGGAAGGCCCGCGACGGCGTCAGCTCGATCTGGTACGACGACATCTCCAGGACGTAGACGCCGCCGTCGCCCAGCATTTCGAACTCGCATACCGGCCGGCCGATATTGCCGCCGACCTCGACCATGCGGCCCGCCTGGCGCAGGATGTGGCCGATCAGCGCGGTTGTTGTCGATTTGCCGTTGGTCCCGGTAATCCCGACATAGGTGGCGGGCGAACCGGCACGGATGAGCAGCTCGATGTCGCCGATGATCTCGGCCCCGGCCTCGCGCGCGCGCTGGGCCGAGACGTGAGGGGACGGGAAGGTGTGCGGGATGCCGGGGCTCAGCACCAGGGTCCCGACGCCGGCCCAGCTCTCGGGCAGCGCCAGGTCGACCAGCGTCAACCCGGCCGCGCCGGCCGCCATGCGCGCGGCTTCGCCGTCGTCCCAGCCACGCACCTCGGCGCCACCAGCGGCGAGCGCCCGGGCCGCCGCGAGGCCGGAACGGGCGAGGCCCATGACGGCGACCGGTTTTCCGGCGAACAGGCTGAGGTCGATCATCGCGCCCGGCCCCTCCTCACCGCAGCTTCAGGGTGGCAAGGCCGATCACCGCCAGGATGGCGGCGATGATCCAGAACCGGATGACGATGGTCGGCTCGGACCATCCCTTCTTCTCGAAGTGATGGTGCAGCGGCGCCATGGCGAAGACCCGCTTGCCGGTGATCTTGAACGACGCCACCTGGACGATGACCGAGACGGTCTCCAGCACGAACAGCCCGCCGATGATGGCAAGCACGAGCTCGTGCTTGGTGACGATGCTGATGGCGCCGAGCGCGCCGCCCACCGACAGCGAGCCGGTATCGCCCATGAACACCATTGCCGGTGGCGCGTTATACCACAGAAAGCCGAGGCTGGCCCCGACCAGCGCGCCGCAGAACACCGCGAGCTCGCCGGTCCCGGGCACGAAGTTGATCTGCAGGTAGTTGGAAAACACCGCGTTGCCGGTCAGGTACGCGATGAAGCCGAAGCACGCCGCGGCGATCATCACCGGGACGATGGCCAGCCCGTCGAGCCCGTCGGTCAGGTTCACCGCGTTCGACGCGCCGACCATCACGAACACGGCGAACGGCACGAACAGCACGCCGAGCGGCACCAGCACGTTTTTCAGGAACGGCACCGCCAAGCCGGTGGCCAGCGCCGGGTCCGCAACGTGCATCGCGATCCAGCCGGCAATGCCCGCGATCACGATCTCGAACAGGAGCTTGAGCTTGCCCGGCAGGCCCTTGGTGTTGCGGCGCGAGAGCTTCAGGTAATCGTCCGCGAAGCCGACCGCGCCGAATCCGACGGTGACCAGCATGACGATCCAGACATACGGGTTCTTCAGATCGGCCCACAGCAGGGTGGTCAGGCACAGCGCCAGCAGGATGAGGAAGCCGCCCATCGTCGGCGTGCCGGCCTTGGCCAGGTGCGTTTCCGGCCCGTCGGTGCGGATCGGCTGGCCCGCACCCTGTTGCGACTTCAGCCAGTTGATGACCCAGGGACCGAACAGGAAGCTGAGGAACAGCGCCGTCATCATGGCGCCGCCGGTCCGGAAGGTGAGGTACCGGAACAGGTTGAAAACCTGGAACTGATCGGCGAAGGGGGCGAGGAGATTGAACAGCATGTTGCCCCCTAGGCCCGGCCGCTGGCGGCCCGGCGGATCTCGCCGCCGTTGCCGTTCTCGCAGTGGAGGTCGAGCAGCGCCTCCACCACCGGGGCCATGCGGCTGCCCAGCGACCCCTTGACCGTGACGACGTCGCCGGCGCGCACGGCGGCGGTCACCGGTCCGATGAGCGCATCGCTCGCCGCCGCGTGGCGACCGCGCATCGGCTTGGGCAGCGCCTCGATCAGCCGCGCCATGTTCGGCCCGCAGGCGAACACGAGGTCGACGCGTTGCGCCTGCAGATCCGCCGCCAGGCCTGCGTGAAGCGCGGCGCTGTCGTCGCCCAGCTCCAGCATGTCGCCCAGAACCGCAATGCGTCGGCCGCCGGGCCCAGGCTGCATGGCGCCGAGCACCGCGAAGGCCGCCCGCATCGATGCCGGGCTGGCGTTGTAGCTCTCGTCGATGACGGTAAAGCCGTTGGCGTCGGACAGCGCGACCCGATGCTGCGTGCCGCGCCCCTTCGGCGCCCGGATGCCGGCCAGCGACTCGGCCGCCATGTCGACATTCGCGCCCATAAGGGCGGCAGCGCCGAGCACGGTGACCCCGATCAGCGCCCAGTGCCGGCCGGGTGCGCCGGTCCGGAAGGCGAGGCGCCGGCCTTCGATCTCGGCCGTAACCCGGTTGCCGCCGGCGTCGATCGAACTATCCACGAGGCGGTAGTCGACGCCCCCGGATTCCCCGAACGAGAGCACGCGGCCGACGCCGGTGTCGAGCGCGTGCCGGCGCAGCCGCTCGAAATGGCGATTGTCGGCGTTGAGCAGCGCCACGCCGGTGGCATCCATTCCGGCGAAGATCTCGGCCTTGGCGTCGGCGATCGCCTCCTCGGAGTCGAAGAATTCCAGATGCACCGATTCCACGGTGGTGATGATGGCAAGGTCGGGGGTCAGCAGCCGCGACAGCGGGGTCAGCTCGCCGGCATGGTTCATTCCGAGCTCGAACACGCCGTAGACGGACTCCGCCGGCATGCGGGCCAGCGACAGCGGCAGTCCCCACTGATTGTTCAGGTTTCCGACGGTTGCAGTGGTCGGGCCCTGCGCCGCCAGCACGTGCGCCAGGGCGTCCTTGGAGCTGGTCTTGCCGACGCTGCCGGTCACGGCCGCGATGCGGGCGCCGCCGCGCTTGCGCGCCGCACGCGCCAGCGCTTTGAGCCCCTCCATCGTGTCCTCGACGATGAGCAGCGACAGGTCGGTCTCGGCCTGTGCGCCGGCCCAGTCGCTGTCGACCATGGCGGCGACCGCACCCTTCGACAGCGCGTCCCCGGCGAAGCAGTGGCCGTCGAGGTTCGGACCGCGGATTGCGATGAACAGGTCACCGGGCGCAACGGTGCGGCTGTCGATCGATACGCCGGTCGCCGACCAGTTCTTGGTCGGCGTGCCGCTGACGGCAACGGCGGCGTCGCGCGATGTCCACAGCACGGTCATGGCGCGCCATCCCCACGCGCGCGCACGGCCTCGCGCACCGCCTCGAAGTCGCTGAACGGCAGCGTTTTGTCGCCGATGGTCTGACCGGTCTCGTGGCCCTTGCCGGCGACCACCAGGATGTCGCCCGCCGCCAGCTCCGCGACACCGATCCGGATCGCTTCGGCGCGATCGCCGATCTCCCGCGCGTCGGGGCAGCCGGCCATGATCTGGCGCCGGATCTCCGCGGGCACCTCGCTGCGCGGATTGTCGTCGGTGACGATCACGGCGTCGGCAAAGCGGGCCGCGATCTCACCCATAACCGAGCGTTTGCCCGCATCGCGGTCGCCGCCGCAGCCGAACAGTACGATCAGCCGACCAGTCACGAACGGCCGCAGCGCGTTCAGCACGGTGCGCAGAGCGTCCGGCGTGTGGGCAAAATCAACGATTGCCGCCGCGCCGTCGGCAAGCCGGGCGGCGACCTCGAGGCGGCCCGGCACCGACTTCAGGCCGGGCAGCGCGGCGGCCGCATCGTCCGGATCGGCGCCGCAGCCGATGGCGAGTGCCAGCGCGCACAGGCCGTTCAACAGCTGGAAACGGCCCGGCAGCGGGAACTCGGTCTCGATCGTCCGGCCGGCGACCGAAAGGGTCAGCCGCCAGCCGGTGCCGGCGATCGAGGCGTGCGGGCAATAGACATCGCCCGCCTCGATCCCGTAGGTCATGAAGTTCAGGTGCCGCCGCACCGCGATCGCGGCGACCCGCTCCTGGTCCGGCGCCTCGTAGCAGGCGACCGCGGCGGCCCCCTCGGGCAGCAGTTTCTCGAACAGCCGCAGCTTGGCGCGCCGGTATTCCTCCATCCTGCCGTGATAATCGAGATGATCGCGCGAGATGTTGGTCAACGCCCCGGCGGACAGGCGCACGCCGTCGAGCCGGAACTGGTCGAGCCCGTGGCTCGACGCCTCCATCGCCAGATGGTCGATGCCGGCGCCGGCCAGCCTGGCCAGCGTCTCGTGCAGGACGATCGGATCCGCCGTGGTCAGCGCCGGGCCCGTGTCCAGCGCCGCATCGCCGGCCGTCACGCCCAACGTGCCCATGCTCGCGGCCTTGCTGCCGAGATGCGTCCAGATCTGCCGCAGGAAGGTGGCGACCGACGTCTTGCCGTTGGTCCCGGTGACCGCGGCGACCGTGTGCGGCTGCGCGCCGAAGAACGCCGCCGCCATCAGGGCGAGGCGCTGCCGCGGATTGTCGTCGGCGATCAGCACGGCGGGCACAACGTCGTCCGGCATAACGTCGGGCGGCGCGAGGACCGCTGCGGCCCCCGCGGCAACCGCCTGCGGAATGAACGTGCGTCCGTCGTGGACCGTGCCCGGCAGCGCCGCGAACAGCGCGCCGGGCCGGACCGTCCGGCTGTCGGCGGTGAGCGCCGATATGTCCGGGCCGCCGTCGAGATCGGCGGCGAGCGCCCCGCCGGCCTGTGCGGCCCGGTATGCCGGCTCACCTATCAGTTCAATAAGACGCAAGCCTGCGCCCCTCCATTGGTATGTCCAGTTGCAGCTTCCGCAGCTCGGGTGAATCCGCGGGCGTCGGTGCGATCCCGAGCATCGGTGCCGTCCGCTCGATGACATTGCGGGCGATCGGGGCTGCAACCCAGCCGCCGGTCGCATAGCCGTTCGTCCTTTCGGTGCCCTGCGGTTCATCGAGCATCGCCAGCACCACGTAGCGCGGCCGCGTGATCGGAAAGACCGCAACGAACGACGACAGCAGCGATTGCCCGGCATAGCCCTTGCGATCCGGCTTTTCGGCCGTACCGGTCTTGCCGCCGACCGGATATCCCGCCACCTCGGCGTTCCGGCCCGTGCCGCTCAGGACCGTCAGGCGCATCAGCCTGCGAAGCTGCAGCGACGTCGCTTCGGAGAACACCCGCCGACCCGGCGTGCCCGCGTCGTCGCGACGCGACCTTATGAGCGTGGGCTCATGCAGCACGCCGCCGTTGACGACCGCGGCAACCCCGGAAGCGAGGTGAACCGGACTGACCGCCAGCCCGTGCCCGAATCCGACGGTCATCGTGTTCACGTCCCGCCAAGGTGAGGGCACGATCGGCCGCCCGGTTTCCGGAATCTCCAGGGGAACGGGATCGAGCAGCCCCAGCCGCTGGAGATAGCTCCGCTGGCGTTTGCCGCCGACATCCTGGGCGATCAATGCCGCCCCGATATTCGAGGAATATATGAACACTTCCGGTAGCGACAACCAGCGCCGCTTCGGGTGATAGTCGCGAATGGTGAACTGCGCGACCTTGAGCGGCTGCCTTGCGTCATACCGACCGCGCATGTCGGCGACGCCGGAGTCGAGCGCCATCGCCGCGGTGAAGACCTTGAACGTCGATCCGAGCTCGTAGACGCCGAGCGTCGCCCGGTTGAAGCGCGTCGCCTCGCGCGCCTTGCCGGGGTGGTTCGGGTCGAAATCGGGCAGCGAGACGAGGGCCACGACCTCGCCGTTGACGGCATCCAGCACGACGCCGGCGGCCGCCTTCGCCTTGAACTCCAGCATGGCGCGGCGCAATTCCTCGCGCATGATGTGCTGAACCCGCAAGTCGATGGTCAGCACCAGCGGCGCTTCGGTCCGTGCCAACGTCGCGTCAAACCGCTTTTCCAGCCCGGCGATGCCGACATTGTCGCTGTCGACATATCCCAGCAGGTGCGAAAGCAGCGGCCCGTGCGGATAGACTCGCCGGTATTCGGGAATGAAATCGAGGCCGGGGATGCCGAGGCGTGTGACCTCGATCTGCTCGCGCGGCGTCAGGTTGCGGCGCAGCCAGACAAAGGTGCGATCGGACTGCAAATTCCTCAGGGTCCGCGCGTAATCGAGATCCGGCAGGACCGTGACCAGGCCGCGTGCCGCTTCTTCCGGGTCGAGCAGGCGTCGGGCGTTGGCGTAAAGCGACGCCGTCGGCAGGTCGGTCGCCAGAACCTCGCCATTGCGGTCGACGATGTTGGCTCGCGGTTTCAACGGCGTGTCGGCGACGTGATGCGCGACGTTCCCGTGCTGGCCCGATTCCCCGAGTATTGCGAGCTGGGTGAGCCGACCGCCGACCAGCGCAAAGGCCAGCGTCATGAACAACCCAGCGACAAGCATGCGGGCACGTCCCGTCTCCAGCGCCCTGCGGGTCTCGTCATCCAACCGCGGCGGCATGTACGGGCCGAACGGGCGCCCCCTGCGCCGCCGCAGGCCGGCCGCCCCAGCGATTCGATCCACGTGCCAGCGGGCGCTCATCGGGTCACCTCCGCCGCGGCCGGTGTCGGCTGGTCCGGCGGCTCCAGGACATCGAGCACGTCCGGCAGCTGCTGATACGGCACCTCGTCGACCAACCCGATCTGGCTCACCGACAGGTTTCGCAGGCGCGGCAGATAGGTCCGCGACAGCTCCTCGATGCGCGCCGGCCGCGCGAGATAGGCCCATTCGGCCTTCAGCCCGTGGGTCGCCTCGCGTTCGTCGCGGATCTCCATCTCCAGCGCCGCGAGTTCGGACTCCATCCGCTCGACCTCATAGGCGATGGCGTAGAGTGCGGCGCCGCTGATGCTGGCGCCGAGCAGCCAGACTGTCAGGATCAGGATCCTCATGCGGCACGCTCCCCCGGCCAGGGCGGGGCGCCGGTGCGTTCGGCCGCGCGCAGCCGGGCGGACCGGGCCCGCGGATTGGCCCTCACTTCGTCCTCGGACGCCTTGCCGGCGCCGCCCTTGAGGAGCAAAAAGGTCGGCGCGCGGCCTTCCTCCTGCGTCGCGGGGAGGTGACGCGACGTGCGGGGGATGGCTCCGGCTCGAGCCCGGAGGAAGGCCTTCACGCGCCTGTCTTCAAGGGAATGAAAGGCGACCACGGCGAGGCGGCCGCCGGGTGCGAGCAGGGTTTCGGCCGCGACCAGCGCCCGGTCCAGCTCTCCCAGCTCGTCGTTGACGAAGATTCGCAATGCCTGGAACGTCCGGGTCGCCGGATCGATGCCATCGCGCGAACGCGGTACCACGCGCCGCACGATATCGGCCAGGGCCAGCGTCCCGGTGATCGCCCCGTCCTTGCGTGCCGCGACGATGGCCCGCGCGACGCGGCGGGAATGGCGTTCCTCGCCAAGGCGGTAGATGATGTCGGCCAGTTCCCGTTCCGGCAGGGTGTTCACCGCATCGGCCGCGCTTGGCCCGTCGGCATCCATGCGCATGTCCAGCGGCCCGTCGGCGCGGAACGAGAAGCCTCGCCGGGCCTCGTCCAGCTGCATGGAGGAAACGCCGAGATCGAGGGCGATGCCATCGACCAGGGTCACGTTGCGCGCACGCAACAGTGCCGCCATCTCGCCGAAGCGGCCGTGCACGAGGCGGAGCCGCCCGTGATAGTCCGCGGCCAGGTCCTCGCCGCGGCGGATCGCATCCGGGTCCCGGTCGATGGCCCAGACGATGCAATCCGCCGCTTCGAGGATCGCCCGGCTGTAGCCGCCGGCGCCGAAAGTGCCGTCCACATAGACCCCGCCATCGCGGGGCGACAGCACCGCCAGCACCTCGGTCAGCATCACCGGGCGGTGGGCAACGTGTTCGGGGGTCCTGCCGCGGGCGTTCATGAGCCGCCCTCGGGACGCCGCAGCTTCAAGGTGCGGCCGCGGGCGCGGCTGCGTGTCGCGGTCGCGTGTTCGACATAGGTGTCCGGATGCCAGATCTGGAACCGCCGGCCACGGCCAACGAAGGTCGCGCGCTCCGCGATCCCGGCGAAGGCGGTGTGCTCGGCGGGAATCATGATGCGCCCCTCCCCGTCGAGCGACAGCGGACGCGCATCGGCGAGGATGACGCCGCCGAGATCCTCCTCCTCGTCGGAAAACATTTCGAGCGATTCGAGGCTGTCGGCGAGCCGGTCCATGAACTCGCGGTCGCAGGCCTCAAGCGCCGGAAGGTTCGGCGATCGGTAGACATAGACGACGCGGGCGTCGCCGTCCGGAAGCTGCGAACGGAAGATGGACGGCAGAGACACCCGCCCCTTGCGGTCGACCTTGTTCTCGTATGTGCCGGTGAACAGGGCCATCTCTCTTGCCGCGCGTCATCCGCTTTGTTGGTCCGCTCGTGTTCGCGCCCCCGCTGCGGCATCCGGTGAATCGAGACGGCCGGGCTGTCGGCCATCGTGGCACAACATGCCAAACATGGGACATCATGGGATATCATGGGAAATTACCGTGCGTCAATGGGATTTCATAGTAATTCGATGGTAATTCCTCGTTCGATTTGTTCTCCCGGAAGAACTTCTTTTGGTGTCTCGCCAGGATCGTGCCACAAGAAATTGAGCAGCCAATCGCGTTATTAACTCTTTCTAAATAATATGTTCCTTTTGCGTTCTTTTTATGTTCCCGCAAAAAAATCTGCAAATTCTGAACCGGAAGGGATTGTCGCGCCAAAATCGCGATCGCCGGAACGGACATGCCGACATGGGGGTCGGTCGGCGCCAAAAGACCCGGATGTGAAAACCGGGCATGATCCCGCAGCCATCCAGATGGCCGCCGACGAGGAGGGCGAAAAGTGCGCACCAGACGGCCTGTAAGCCGGGTTCTGTCCACGCCCCGAAAAGGTGCGTTGGATGGCCATTCGTCTGGGACGCCCGTTGCCGGACGCCTCACGCGACCTACCCGGGCGGCGGCGCGGAAACCCGCCTGCCGGCAATCCGAAGATCCCGGCCGGCCGCCCCTATTCGGTCTTGCTCCCGGTGGGGTTTACCGTGCCGTCCCCGTCGCCGGGGACGCGGTGCGCTCTTACCGCACCCTTTCACCCTTGCCGGCAGGGCCGAAGCCGCACCGGCGGTTTGCTTTCTGTGGCACTTTCCCTGGGGTCGCCCCCGCCGGGCGTTACCCGGCACCGTGCTTCCGTGGAGCCCGGACTTTCCTCCCCCCGCAGGGTTTCCCCGTTGCGGAAGGCGGCCATCCGGCCGTCTGGCGCACGCCATATATAGGGAATCCGCGGGAAATTCTCAATCGGCGATCGCCAGCAGCCCGGCAAGCACCCGCGCCGTCTCGTCGTCGGCGATGCCGTCGATCCGGGAGGGGCGGAAATGGCGCTGGAACGCGATGACCGCGCCCTCCTCCTCGGCCCGGTAGCCGTATTCCACGAGCATCATCGGCACGTCCTCGGGCTTCGCCGCCACCGGATCCGGCCACAGGCCGATGCCGACGCGGGCGAGGCGCTGCCAGTCGAACAGCTCGCCCGGGTCGCGCTTGCGCGACGGTGCGACGTCGGAATGGCCGACCACGTTGCGCGGCGGGATCGGATGGCGCCGCAGGATCGCCGAGGCGATCAGCGTCAGCGCCGTGATCTGCACCTCCGGGAACGGCTGGTAGCCGAATTCGTGGCCGGGGTTGACCAGCTCGATACCGATCGAACGGGCGTTGATGTTTGTGTCACCGCGCCAGGAGGACACCCCAGCATGCCACGCGAGCTTGTCCTCGGGGACGAGGCGCGTGACGGTCCCGTCCTCGTCGATGCAATAATGCGCGCTGACCTTGGCGGTGGGGTCGCACATGCGGTCCAGCGCCGCCTCGGCGGTCTTCATGCCGGTATAGTGCAACACCAGCATATCGACCAGGACATCCGCCGGCCGCGGGCCGCAGTTGGGAGACGGGCGTTCGATCATCGCGCCCCGATACTACACGTGATTCGCCGGCAGGGACATGGCGACGTCGGGCACGGCGGCGGCCATCCGCGGATGCCTGGCTAGCGGATGGACCGCTCCTTGCTGATGACGTCCCAGGCATGGTTGATTCCCGCCAGACGCTCGTTGGCGAGCTGTACGAACTCCTCGGGCATGCCCTGCGCTGTCAGCGCGTCCGGATGGTTGTCGCGGACCAGCTTGCGGTAGGCGGATTTGAGCTCCTCGTCGGACATCTCGCGCGAGACGCCGAGCACGGCATAGGGATCGCTGGCACCGGCCGGCGCACGCAGGCTGGTGACCCGCTCGAAGGCGTGATCGTCGAGCCCGAAGATCTCCGCCACCGTCTTCAGGAAGTCGAGCTCGTTCGGATGGACATGCCCGTCGGACCGCGCCACATAGGCGAGGCAGTACAGCAGCTCCTCCAGCACCGCGGGGTTGTCGCGGAACATCCTGGCGACCTGCTGTGCATAGGGCTCGAACCCCCGGTGGTCCTTGCGCGCCTGGTTGAACACCCGGCCGACGTTCTTGACCTCGCCGGGTGGAATGCGAAACACCCGCTTGAATGCGTCGATCTCGTCACGCGTCACCACGCCGTCGGCCTTGGCCAGCTTGGCGCCGAGGGCGATGACGGCGATGGTAAACGCGAGCGACTTGGTCTGATCCTCGCCGTGCGGTCGGCGCATCGCATCGACCGCATGTCCCGCGGCGGCGCCGATGAGCGCGCCGAGCGGCCCGCCCAGGGCGAAGCCGGCCGCGCCCCCCAAAATCTTTCCCCAGATGCTCACCGTCGATCCATCAGGTGCCGGCCCGCGCCGCGCCGCTGCGCCCTCCAATGCGGCCGAATCCGGGCAGTTTGAGCGCAAAATCGAGCGGGTCGACGCCGAGCGTCAGCCCTGCGATGTTGACCTCCAGACCCTCCTCGACGGCCGCAAGCACCCCGGCGACGCCGAGCACCGAGATCTGGTAGCCGGTCCCGCTAGGCGCGGCGGCTGCGAACGTCGACTTGCCCAGCCAGTCCTTGCCGATTGCCGTGGGCGGCAGGTCGAGCCGAAGCTCCGGCACCTGGCGTGCCACCCAGGCGGTAAAGGTGTTGCTGTTGGGCCCGGGCCACACTGAGTAGGTATCGGCCCACGGGTATTCGCGGGCGGCCTCGTCGATCCGCGCGATGACGGCATCGATGCCCTCGCCGCGCAGCTCCGCCAGAAGTTCCGGCCGCTGGCCGAACCAGTACCGGTCCGGCGGCTCGTCCCGGACGACGACGGCGCTGCCGCCGTGGCGGAGCCGCCAGCCGATCACCTGGTAGGTCGTCCACGCGCGGGCGCCGGTCGACTTGACGGCAATCCAGCTGTGCACGGCAAGCGCGCCGCGCCACTCAAATGCCGGCGCCGCATAGACCTGGACGATCGCCCCGCTGTGCGCCGCCGGGTCGGGTGCGATGCCTGCGGAATCGCGCGTCGCGGTGCTCCAGTCGCCGCGCAGCGGCGCACGTCCGCTGGCCAGGTTCCAGGCCGGGCCGGCGCCGAGCAGAATGAGGAAGAGTGCGAAGGTGATCAGCCGCCACCCGATCGGTCTGCGTTTGCGAGTCCGTTTCATGCGTTACGATTATAGCCGGATTCCGGCACGAATGTGACCGGCTTCAAGAATACAAATTATTGACAATTTACCGATAAATTGTCATCAAAAAGAACGTCACGATACGCGCTTGCGGGGAGCACAGGCAATGGCGGAAGCAACGGCGGGCTGGCAGTTCTGGGTCGACCGCGGAGGGACCTTCACAGATGTCGTCGCGCAGCGGCCGGACGGCACGCTGGCGACGCACAAGCTGCTGTCGGAGAACCCGGAGCATTACGAGGACGCGGCGGTACAGGGCGTGCGCGACCTCCTGGGGCTGGCCGCCGGAGAAACGATTCCGGCCGTCGACATCGAGGCGATCAAGATGGGCACCACGGTGGCCACCAACGCGTTGCTCGAGCGCAAGGGCGAACGCACGCTGCTGGCCGTCACCAAGGGGTTCCGCGATGCCCTGCGCATCGGCTACCAGGCCCGGCCGCGGCTGTTCGACCGCCACATCGTCCTGCCGGAGCTGCTCTACGAACAGGCCGTCGAGATCGACGAGCGTGTCGCCAACGACGGTACGGTGCTTGCGCCGCTCGACCGCGAAGCTGCCCGCGCCGCCCTGCAGCAGGCGTACGATGGGGGCTTCCGTACCCTCGCCATTGTCTTCATGCACGGCTACCGCTATCCCGAGCACGAACGCGCGGTGGCCGCGCTGGCGCGCGAGATCGGGTTCCGCCAGATCTCCACCAGTCATCAGACAAGCCCGCTGATCAAGCTGGTCAGCCGAGGCGACACGACCGTCGTGGACGCCTACCTGTCGCCGATCCTGCGCCGCTATGTCGACCAGGTCGCGGCCCAGGTCGGGGACGTACGGCTGATGTTCATGCAGTCGAGCGGCGGC
The DNA here is from genome assembly GCA_041602815.1 of Alphaproteobacteria bacterium. GTDB lineage: Bacteria > Pseudomonadota > Alphaproteobacteria > UBA8366 > JADFVY01. Next base: position 36,364 of record JBFIFO010000011.1, read on the forward strand.
CTCACCGACGCACGGATGTTTCAGGGCAAGGATTCGATCCTCTCCGGCCCGGCCGGCGGCATCGTCGGCGGCGTACGTACGGCACAGGCGGCTGGCTTCGAGAAGATCATCACCTTCGACATGGGCGGCACGTCGACGGACGTCGCCCACTACGACGGGACTTATGAACGCGCCTTCGACACCCTGGTCGCCGGAGTCCGCATGCGCGCGCCGATGATGCGGATCCACACCGTCGCCGCGGGCGGCGGTTCGATGTGCATCTTCGACGGCGCGCGGTACCGTGTCGGGCCGGAATCGGCGGGCGCCAATCCGGGGCCGGCCTGTTACCGCAGGGGCGGCCCGCTCACGGTCACCGACTGCAACGTCATGCTCGGCAAGCTGCAGCCGGACTTCTTCCCGCGCGTGTTCGGTCCGGGCCAGGACGCGCCCCTGGACGTGGAAGCCGTACGTGTCAAGTTCGAGGAATTGTCGCAACGGATCCGCGAGGCGACAGGGGACGAGCGTACGCCCGTGGAGGTCGCCGACGGATTCCTGAAGATCGCGGTCGAGAACATGGCGAACGCGATCAAGAAGATCTCGGTCCAGCGCGGCTACGACGTCACCGAATACACGCTGTGCTGCTTCGGCGGGGCCGGTGGCCAGCACGCCTGCCTCGTCGCCGACGCCCTGGGCATGAAGCGCGTCTATCTGCATCCCTTTGCCGGGGTTCTGTCGGCCTACGGCATGGGGCTCGCGGATGTGCGGGCCCTGCGCGAGGTCTCGGTCGAGACACACCTGGCCGCCGAGATGTTGCCGGAGATCGCAGCGGTCCTCGACGGGCTGGCGGCAGACGCCGAGTCCGAGCTCGCCGGCCAGCACGTCCCGGCGGCACGGCGCACGGTGCTGCGCAGGGTGCACCTGAAATACGAGGGCACCGACACGTCGCTGGAGGTCGCGCATGGCGCGCTGGCCGACATGACGGCGGAATTCGAGGACGCACACCGCCAGCGATACGGCTTCATAATGCCGGAAAAGGCGCTGCTCGTGGAGACCGCCGCGGTCGAGGCGATCGGGGCGACGGCGGAGGCCACAGCGGCGAAGCGCCCGGTCGAGAGCGAAAGGCAGGAGCCGGCGACGCCGCTCGCCGCCGTGTCCGCCTATATGGCCGGTGCGAAGCGGGACACCCCTGTTTTCGACCGCGACGCGCTCGCACAAGGACAGACGGTCGACGGCCCCGCGATCATCCGCGAGCCGACGGCGACGACGGTCGTCGAGCCCGGCTGGCAGGCGGAGATGCACGCGCACGGCGACCTCGTGCTGACAAGGACCGTGCCGCTGCCGCGCCGGCAGGCCGTCGGCACCAGCGTCGACCCTGTGATGCTCGAGGTGTTCAACAACCTGTTCATGTCGATCGCAGAGCAGATGGGGGTCACGCTCCAGAACACCGCATATTCGGTGAACATCAAGGAGCGGGTCGATTTCTCGTGCGCGGTCTTCGACGGCGACGGCTCGTTGATCGCCAATGCACCGCACATGCCGGTCCATCTCGGCTCGATGGCGGAAAGCATCCGCGCGGTCATCCGCAACAACAGGGGCGGGATCCGACCGGGAAACGTCTACATGCTGAACGCGCCGTACAACGGCGGCACCCATTTGCCCGACGTGACCGTTGTCACCCCGGTGTTCGACGCGGCCGGCTCCGAAATCCTGTTCTATGTCGGCAGCCGCGGCCACCATGCGGATATCGGCGGCATCACGCCCGGATCGATGCCCCCGAACAGCCGGGTCGTCGAGGAGGAAGGAGTCCTGATTGACAGCTTCCTGCTGGTCGATCGCGGCGAGTTCCGCGAAACGGCCCTGTTCGAACTGCTCGGCTCCGGCAAATGGCCGGCCCGCAACCCGCAGCAGAACGTCGCCGACATCAAGGCGCAGATTGCCGCCAACGAAAAGGGCGTCGCGGAGTTGCGCCGCATGGTCGCGCATTTCGGCCTCGACGTCGTACGTGCCTACATGGCACACGTACAGGACAATGCGGAGGAATCCGTCCGGCGCGTCATCGACGTCCTCAAGGACGGTGCATTCACCTATGCGCTGGACAACGGCGCGCAGGTCCGTGTGTCCATCGCGATCGACCGGGCGGCGCGCGGCGCACGCATCGACTTCTCCGGATCCAGCGGCCAGCTGGACAACAATTTCAACGCTCCCAGCGCGGTCTGCCGGGCCGCCGTGCTGTACGTCTTCCGCACCCTCGTCGACGACGACATTCCGATGAACGAGGGCTGCCTGAAGCCACTGGAGATCGTCATCCCCGAAGGCTCCATGCTGGCGCCGCGCTATCCGGCCGCCGTGGTCGCCGGAAACGTCGAGACCTCGCAGGTCGTCACCGACGCACTGTATGGCGCACTCGGCGTAATGGCGGCGGCCCAGGGCACGATGAACAACACCACCTTCGGCAACGACCGCTACCAGTATTACGAAACGATCGCCGGCGGCTCCGGCGCCGGCCCGGATTTCGACGGCACCGACGCCGTTCACACCCACATGACGAACAGCCGCCTGACCGATCCGGAGGTCCTCGAGATGCGGTTCCCCGTCGTTCTGGAAAGCTATGCGATCCGCCGCGGCAGCGGTGGCGCCGGGCGACACCGGGGAGGCGACGGCACGATACGGCGCCTTCGGTTCCTTGAGGACATGACGATTTCGATCCTGTCCAACCGGCGGATCGTGCCACCCTATGGCATGGCGGATGGCAAACCCGGCACACCGGGGCGCAACTGGATCGAGCGCGCCGACGGTACGATCGACGAGATGGGCGGGACCGACACGCGGCCGATTCGGGCGGGCGACGTCTGGGTCCTGGAAACGCCCGGCGGCGGAGGCTACGGCGCCGTGCCGGCACGAAAGGAAGGTGGGACGTGAGCAATCCGGCACGACCGGAATCGCGAGGCGAACGGATCGTGTCGTCCGCGCATCTTGCGGACGGCGCCGCACCGGCGCTCAGCGAGTTCGAATACGGCCTGATCATTGCCGGCAACGCCTTTAGCCGGTGGACCGTCCGCTGCATGGCAGCGGCCGGCTATCCGGACCTCAACGCCCTCGACGTGCTCGTCGTCCATTCGGTCAATCACCGGGCGCGCGACAAGCGCCTCGCCGACATTTGTTTCGTCCTCAACATCGAGGATTCGCATCTGGTGAGCTACGCCTTGAAAAAACTCATGAAGGCAAGCCTCGTGGAGGCGGAGAGGCGGGGCAAGGAGACCGTCTACCGCACGACCCCGGAGGGTGCCCGGGCCTGTGAGCGGTACCGCGCGGTGCGCGAGCCCTGCCTCGTGGATACCGTCCGCGCGCTCGGCCAATTCGATGAAGTGGAAATTGCCGCACTGGCGCGCCTTCTGCGTGCGCTGTCGGGCCTCTATGACCAGGCGGCACGCGCCGCCGCGAGCCTGTGATCCGCCGCGAACGCGATACGTCAGCAGCGGATCAGATCGACGTTTGGCCCCCGCAGGCTGCTTCGATTGCTTGTTCTTAACGCTTTGGCAATCGACCTCCTGTTTCATGCGCGGACGACACTGGTCGGAAGCAAGCGCCCATTGCAGCACGGAAACAAGAGTCGATGAAACACATGACCTGCCGTCGTTCGATCCTGCGTTGGACCGTCGCGATGGCCGGTGCCGCCATCCTGTCGGGCTGCCATGCCACATGGCACGTGCCGCCCGGGCAGATCCGCAGACAGACCACTCCGGCGGCAACGGGCACCGCACCCGGACAAGCGAAGAAAAAATGAGCCAACCGGCTGGCGGATACCTAACTGGCAATCATGTTACGCAGGAATCCCGCCTCGGTTTCGAGATCCTCAAGGCGGCTCTTGACGATGTCGCCGATACTGACGAGGCCGACCATCGCGCCGTTGTCCATCACGGGCAGGTGACGGATGTGATGCTCGGTCATCAGCTGCATGCATTTCTGCACCTCGTCCGCCGGCGAGCAGGTTACGACCTCACGCGTCATCAGCGCACTGACCTTTGCCTCGAGAAGCCGCTCCCGCCGCGCCACATCGCCGAGCGCACCGACGATGTCGCGTTCCGAGACGATTCCCAAGATATCGCCGACTTGCTCAGCGACGACCAGGGCACCGATTCCCTCACGTTTCAGAACCTGGGCAGCCTCTCCAACCGTCGCCTCGGGCGAAATCGTGATCACCTTGTCGCCCTTCTTCTTCAGGATTGCCTTAACGTCCATCCTCTGTCTCCCAAGTTTCGGGGTTCGCGGCGCCTCGCGGCCTACGCCAACGGTACCACAAAATCCGGCGAATCTCGACACGCCATGCGCGTAGTGCCCGGCGGTCGCGAACGCACCGGGCACATCCACTCCCGGGCCACGGACACACGTGCGCGCCGCATCGGCCAGGGGCGCCGCCATTGACCGGGCGGAATTCAGGTGTAGTCTCTTCACTCCGGCCGCCAGTCCGTTCCGGCCGGGGCGCATTCGAGGAGCGCGGTCATGACGATCCACTCGCTCACGGCACAAAAAGTGCCGTTGCCCGACGCGCTGACTTCGGCGCTTTTCGTGCTTCTGGGGGAGCGCGCGACGGAATCGGCTGCGGTGCGGGAACAGCACGGACGTGGCGAAGGCGGATTTTCGGCGCTGCCGCCGGACATCGTTTGCTTCCCGGACAGCAACGATGAGGTGGCGACGATCGTGCGGCTCTGCGCCGAACACAAGGTGCCGGTCATCCCCTTCGGGACCGGCACCTCGCTGGAGGGCCACGTGCTCGCGCTGCACGGCGGCGTCAGCATCGATCTGAGCCGCATGAACGAGATCCTGGAGGTCAATATCGAAGATCTCGACTGCCGCGTCCAGGCCGGGGTCACCCGCAAACAACTGAACCATTACATCAGGGATACCGGCCTGTTCTTTCCGGTTGATCCCGGTGCCGACGCATCGCTGGGCGGAATGGCAGCGACACGCGCCTCCGGGACCAACGCGGTGCGCTACGGAACCATGCGCGAGCTGGTGCTGGGTTTGACTTTGGTGCTGCCCGACGGCCGCATCGTTCGCACCGGCGGCCGGGCCCGGAAGTCGGCCGCAGGTTACGATCTGACCAGGTTGCTGATCGGCTCGGAGGGCACGCTTGGCGTGATCACCGAGGTGCAGCTGCGCGTGTTCGGCATTCCCGAGGCGATCTCCGCCGCCGTCTGCCAGTTCGAAACGCTGGAAGGAGCGGTCAACACCGTCATCCAGACAATCCAGCTGGGTGTGCCGGTGGCCCGCATCGAGCTGCTGGACGAGATCCAGCTCGATGCCTGCATCGCCTATTCGAAACTGCAAGGATACGAGCGCAAGCCGACGCTGTTCTTCGAGTTCCACGGCAGCGAAACCGGGGTCGCCGAGCAGGCCGAGACCGTC